>NZ_LZKC01000376.1:0-1975 GCF_001672685.1 Mycobacterium sp. E2462 | reverse complement strand
CGGCGGGACCGTCGGTGCGGTGGGCGAGGGCGGGCCGGCGGTGCGGCGAATCACTTGTGACGGCTCGGGCCGGTGCGGCGGCGCCTGCCGGGGCGGCTCCGGTCGCCGTGGGGGTCGCTCGCCGTTCACCCGGCTAACGTACGCGGGCCGGGGCGGCGCGGGGTCAGCAGTTCGGTTGCTTGCGCGCGCGCAATCCGTTGATGAACGGGCAGCCCATGAGGACGCGGATGGCCTGGCTCAGTCCGTTCATGTCGTCCACGGGCTTGTGGAAGGGCAGCCGCACGTCGTGGTCGGTGTCGCCGCCCTCGACGCGGAACCGCACGCCGTAGCGGTCGAGTCCCAGGGGGCGGACGTGGCCGCGGCGCAGCGGTGCGGGCAACCGGGACACCAGGCGCGCCAGCACGTCGCTGTGCGCGGTGTCGAGGTGCCAGAGCAGGCTCGACTCGACCTCGCAGAACGGGTCGGGTCGCGCGGCGAGGAGGTCGTCGACGCTGACCGGTTCGGCGCCGGTGGCGTCGGTGACGACCACCGATGCGATCTCGAGCCGCAGCAAGGTGTATCGCTGCCGCGACCCGACCGTGGACCGCGGCGTGTCGACCTCGAGCAGGGCCGGGTTCGGGCATTCGGCGGCGATGCGGTCGAGCGTTTGCATGAGCCTCGCGGGGTGGATCTCGTGCAGGCGGCCGCGCACCCACACCAGCGACCGGACCGGCTCGCGCAGCGGGAGGGGCGCGTAGTCGGTGAGCTCGAGCAGCGCTTCGGATCCGGGGCGAACGGTTTCGCCCTCGCCTTCCAGCGGCATCGCGAGGGCAAAGGAGCCGTCGTCCATCAGGTGGTGGATGGGGGTGGCGACCGGGTCGTCGTGGTCGATGGCCAGCAGCGCGCCGCCGGCGCGCACGCAGGCGCTGCGGATCCGTTCGGCGGTCGTCGGGGCGGGATAGCTCAGCGGTAACACCGTTCTCCTCACTCGCTTAGGTAAGCCTAAGTTAACTTAGAAGGGGTGGCGCCG
The DNA here is from genome assembly GCF_001672685.1 of Mycobacterium sp. E2462. Classification (NCBI taxonomy): domain Bacteria; kingdom Bacillati; phylum Actinomycetota; class Actinomycetes; order Mycobacteriales; family Mycobacteriaceae; genus Mycobacterium; species Mycobacterium sp. E2462. The sequence goes on along the minus strand of NZ_LZKC01000376.1, from coordinate 966 downwards.
CAAGGCTCCCGGGCCTCGTCATCGACCCCGAGACGGGCTGGGCCGCGCGCTGCAGAACGATGCTTCGCGATGGGCTGCGTGACGGGCTTCGCCGCTAGGGTTGGGGCGTGACCCGCATCGCTTACCTCGGTCCGGAGGGGACCTTCACCGAGGCGGCCCTGCGCCAGATCATCGCGGCCGGGCTGGTACCCAAGCATGGCGTGCCGGACCCGCTGCCCACCGACAGCACGGCCGCCGCGCTGGACGCGGTCCGCAACGGCGACGCGGACTACGCCTGCGTGCCGATCGAGAATTCGATCGACGGTTCCGTCACCCCCACGCTCGACAGCCTGTCCATCGGCTCGCCCCTGCAGGTCTTCGCCGAGACGACGCTCGACGTGGCGTTCAGCATCGTCGTCGCGCCCGGGCGCGGCGCCGCCGAGGTGCGCACACTGGCGGCGTTCTCGGTGGCCGCCGCGCAGGTGCGGCACTGGGTCGCCGAGCACCTGCCGGACGCCAAACTGCGGGCGGCGTCGTCCAACGCCGACGCGGCGCGCCAAGTCGCCGAGGGCCTGGCCGACGCCGCGGTGACCTCGCCACTGGCGGCCACCCGCTGGGGGCTGCCGGCGCTGGCCGACGGCGTCGTCGACGAACCCAACGCCTGCACCCGGTTCCTGCTGGCCGGGCTGCCCGCACCGCCGCCGGCCCGCACCGGCGCGGACCGCACGTCAGTGGTGCTGCACATCGACAACGCGCCCGGCGCGCTGCTGGGCGCGCTGACCGAGTTCGGCATTCGCGGCATCGACCTGACCCGCATCGAGTCCCGCCCGACGCGGATCGCCCTGGGCACCTATGTTTTCTTCGTCGACTGTGTGGGGCACATCGACGACGACGCGGTCGCCGAGGCACTCAAGGCGCTGCACCGTCGTTGTGCCGATGTGCGATACCTCGGATCCTGGCCCACCGGCACGCCGGCCGGGGTGCAGC
>NZ_LZKC01000375.1:0-10558 GCF_001672685.1 Mycobacterium sp. E2462 | reverse complement strand
GGAGTAACGCCCAGCGGCGCGCGCGTTGTCGCTATGAGGCGGGCACTTCGTCACTGCCCCCGAAAAACCCGCCGCGCGCCAAACCCGGTCCGCGCCCAAGACGCTAGTCGCCGAGCGAGAGCACGATGCCGTCGAGGATGTCGTGTTCGCTGACGGTCAGCTCGTCGATGCCTGCGCGAGCCCGCAATTCGCGCGCCAACTCCTGCACCACGATGGCGCCCCCGCCGATAACGTCCGCGCGGCCCTCGTGCATCGGCGGCAGCGCCGCGCGCTGCGCGCGCGTCATGCCGATCAAACGCTCGCACACCGCCAGCAGGTCCGGCCCGGCGACCCGCGAAAGATGAATCGCCGCAGAGTCATACTCCGTCATCCCGTGCGCCAGCGCCGAGAGCGTGGTCATCGTCCCGGCCACCCCCACCCACCGGCGGGCACCCTCGACCGGCACGGCTCGCAGGGCCGCCGCGAGGCGCTCGCGCACCACCTGCCGCGCCGCCGCCACCTCCGCCGCCGTCGGCGGGTCCGAATGCAGGCACCGTTCGGTCAATCGGACGCAGCCGATGTCGGCGGAGAAGCTCGCGGCCACCGTCCGGTCGCCGACGACGATCTCGGTAGACCCGCCGCCGAGGTCGACGACCACGAAAGGCCCATCGGCGGAATCCAATTCGCCGACGGCGCCGCGGAACGATAACTCCGCCTCCTGTGCACCGGTGATCACCTCGGCCACCGCACCGGGGAGCACCGCACCCAGCACCTCGGCCGTCATCGCGAAGAATGCGTCACGGTTGGCGACGTCACGCGCCGCCGAGGTGGCCACCATCCGCACCCGCTCGGCGCCGTGCTGCCGAATCAGGGACGCGTAATCGGTCAGCGCGGCGCGGGTGCGCTCGATCGCCTCCGGCGCGAACTCCCCCGTGGCGTCCACACCCTGACCCAGGCGCACGATCCGCGTCTCCCGATGCACGTCGCACAGCCCACCCGCGCCGGCGTCGGCGATCAGCAGCCGAATCGAGTTGGTGCCGCAGTCGATTCCGGCGAGCCGGCTCACCACCGCCCCGCCTCCAACACGCCGGCCAGCGCCGGTTCACCCGCCAGGATCGCCAGGGCCTCGTCGCCCAGCGGGTTGCAGCCGGGGCCCTTGGCCAGCGAGTGCGCGATCAGTACGTGCAGGCACTTCACCCGGTCCGGCATCCCGCCGCCCGAAAATTGCGTCCCGAGCGGCTCGATCGAATCCCGTTCGGCCAGATAGGATTCGTGGGCCCGCCGATACGCGGCCGCAAGTTCGTCGTCGCGGCCCAGCCGCTCAGTCATCTCCCGCATCAGTCCCGTCGTCTCCAATCTGCTCGCGGCGGCGGTCAACGCCGGATGCGTGAGGTAGTACAGCGTGGGGAAGGGTGTGCCGTCGGGCAGTTTCGGCGCGGTCTTCACGACCCCGGGTTCGCCATTGGGGCACCGGTAGGCGATCTCCAGCACGCCGCGCGGTTCGCGCCCTAGCTGGCGCGCCACCGCGTCCAGGTCGGCGCGATCAACCACCGGGAGGAGTTGGGGTCGGCGCGGGCGAATTAGGCTGCGGGGCAGAGGTTTCCGGCGCCGCCGCGGGCGGTAGATGCGGCGCGTCGGCGATGGTGTGCCACAGCGAGGTGTACCACGGGTCGTTGTTGGTGGGCTTTGCCGATTGCGTGCCCGGCTGCACCGGCACCGCCGCTGTCGGCGGGAGTTGCACCTGGAACGGGATGTCGCCGGGCTTGACGAAGCCGAGCCGCTCGCGGGCCTGCGCCGCGATGTAGGCCGGGTCGGCCAGTTTCGCCTTCTTGGACTCCAATTCGCTGATCTGGGCGCGCAACGCGGCCTGGCTCGCCGACAGCTGATTCATCTCGGTGCGCTGCGCGAAATAGGTGCGCACCGGGCCGGCGATCGTCAGCGTCAGCACGCAGACAACGGCGGCCAGCACGGCCGCCCGGCGCGCCGTGAAACCCAACCGCTGATCCGAACGGTGCTCGACGGATTCGGCGGCTTGGCGCTTGATGGGTTCGACGACGTGCTCGAACGGCGTCCGGGTGGTGGCGCCACCGACGGTGGGCGACACCGACGGCTTGGCCGTGGGCTTCGCCGAAACCTGGGTCGGCTTGTTCGGGCGCCGGCGCCGGCCCGCGTCACCGGCCTTGCCCGGCCGCGAGGCCGGGGAGCGCCGCCGCGAGTCCGGCCGGTTCCCGTCGGGCATGTCAGACGCCGTTGCCTGTCAAGCTATTTCGCCTCGAACGTGTACCGCGGGAAGGCCAGGTCACCGGCGTAGCGGGCGGCGTCGCCGAGGGCTTCCTCGATGCGCAACAGCTGGTTGTACTTCGCGACGCGCTCGCTGCGGGCGGGCGCACCCGTCTTGATCTGACCGCTGCCGACCGCCACCGCCAGGTCGGCGATGGTGGTGTCCTCGGTCTCGCCGCTGCGGTGACTCATCATCGTGCGGTAGCCGCTGTGGTGCGCCAGGGCCACCGCGTCGAGCGTCTCGGTGAGCGTGCCGATCTGATTCACCTTGACCAGCAACGCGTTTCCGACGCCTTTCTCGATGCCCTCCTCGAGCCGCTCGGGGTTGGTGACGAAGATGTCGTCGCCGACCAGCTGCACGCGGTCACCGATCGACGCCGTCAGCGCCGCCCAGCCGTCCCAATCGTCCTCCGACAGCGGGTCTTCGATGGAGACCAGGGGGTAGGAGCCGAGCAGCCCGGCGTAGAACTCGGCCATCTGCGCCGCGGTGCGGGTCGTGCCCTCGAAGGCGTAACCGGTGCCGTCGGTGTAGAACTCGGTGGCGGCCGCGTCCAGCGCCAGCGCCACGTCGGAGCCGAGCTTGAAACCCGCCGATTCGATGGCCCGGCTGATCAGGTCCAGCGCCGCGGTGGTGCCGGCCACGTCGGGCGCGAAGCCGCCCTCGTCGCCGAGGCCGGTGCTCAGCCCCTCTTTCTTCAACACCGCCTTGAGCGAGTGGTACACCTCGGCACCCCAGCGCAGGGCCTCGGCGAAGCTGGGGGCGCCGATCGGCGCCACCATGAACTCCTGGATGTCGACGGCGGTGTCGGCGTGCGCGCCGCCGTTGAGGATGTTGAGCATCGGCACCGGCAGGATGTGCGCGTTCGGGCCGCCGAGGTAGCGGAACAACGGCAGCTCGGCGGAGTCGGCGGCCGCCGTCGCGACCGCCAGCGAGACGCCCAGGATCGCGTTGGCGCCCAGCCGGGACTTGTCGGGGGTGCCGTCCAGGTCGACCAGCGCCTGGTCCACCAGCCGCTGGTCGTCGGCGTTGAGCCCGATGACCGCCGGGCCGATCTCGTCGAGCACGGCCTGCACCGCCTTGTGCACGCCCTTGCCGCCGTAGCGGTCGCCACCGTCGCGCAGCTCCACGGCCTCGTGCTCACCGGTCGACGCGCCGGAGGGCACCGCGGCCCGGGCGAACGTCCCGTCGATCAGGGCTATCTCGACCTCGACCGTCGGGTTGCCGCGGGAGTCGAGGATCTCGCGAGCCCCGACCTGCTCGATAATCGGCACTACAGTTCTCCTTAACCGGTGCGTGCTTGGTGGGTCAGCGATACATCCTGCTACAGCGGATGACCCGCCGCATAAGCGGTCGCCCAGTCGCGGACGGCACGGGCGTAGACGCCGGAGTTGTTGTAGGCGCGCAGCGCGGTGATCCAGCCCCGCGGCGTCGCCAGATCCTTACCGCGCCAACACAGGTAGCCCGCCGCGGCCAGCGCCGAATCGTCGATGTTGTCGGGGCTGACCCGCCCGTCGTTGTGAGCATCGACACCATAGAGCCGCCACGTCTCCGGGATGAACTGCATGGGGCCCATGGCGCGCGCCACCCCGTCGTCGTCCGTGACGTCCTCGGCGCTGTCGACGATGCGCAGGTTGCCGCCGGTGCCGTCCAGGCGGACGCCACGGATCGGGGGGCTGACGTCGCCGTTGGGCGCCAACCGCGAGCCGCGGTAGGTGCCGTGATGGCTTTCCACCTGCCCGATGCCGGCCAGGGTGGTCCACGCGATGTGGCATTTCGGGTTCTCGACCTCGGCGACCCGCGCGGCGTAGGCGTACGCCTCGAGCGCGATGACCGGGATCTCCAGGGCCGCCGAGCGCTGCTGCGCCCAAGCCCGCAGCTGATCCGCGGGCCGGCCACTGGCGTGGGTGTTGACCGGCGGCACCGCGTCACCGGGCGGTGGCGGCACCCCCTCGGGGATGAACAGGCTCAACTGCCAGGTGCAGCTGGACGCGAGGAGCATCGCGGTCGCGCCGATCACGGCGGCCGCGCGCAACCAACGCCTCGGCGACACCATGGCTGTCCGCAACACCCTTACACTCCCCCGCATCACTTGCCGCAACCATCGTCCCATGCGATCGCGCGGTGTCAGGGCGCGTCGGGGCGCGGCGCCCCGGTTTTCCCGCCGAATCCGCAACGCCGCGATTAGCTGGCCCGGCCCGCAGCGACGGCGATCAGACGGCGTCCGCGGCCGGCTCGGTGCCGTCTTGGGGGGCGCCCGGAGCGCCGGTCTCGGGGACCTCGTGGGGCGTCGGGGCGTCGGCCGGCGTCGGGGCGTCGACGACCGCCAAGGCCTCGGCGCCCGGCCAATGGCCGCGCCATTCCGCCTCGCTGACGTCGTCGAGGCGGGCGACGTCGAACTCGTCGGGAAAGCCCGATCCGCGGCGGGCGGCGGCGATCCTCTTCTCCACGGCGCGGACCGTGTCGACGAAGTCCAGAACCGCCGCGCGCAACGCGCTTTCGGCATCGACGTCGGCCGACACCGTCACGGAGGTGATCGCCGCGGGCACCAGGTCGGCCGGCACGCCGGCCCTGGCGGCGCGCTGAATCACCTTCTGCGCCAGCGCCAACGCGGGTTGACCGGTGTGCACCTCGTCCATCACCGATGTGCGGGGCTTCTCGGCGGCCTTGCGCTCCTCCCACTGCGCCAGCTGCTCCTCGAGCGAAATCGACTGTCCGGCAAGAACTCCCGGCACCCGATTGCCCAGCTTGCGCATCAGCGCCGCGGCGACGTCGTCGATGGTGAACGGGGACTGCGGCGCGTCCTCGGCGATGCGGGCGTGGAAGAGCACCTGCAGCAACACGTCGCCGAGCTCCTCGCGCAACTGCTCGGCGCTACCGCTGCCCACCGCGTCGAGCAGCTCGTAGGTCTCCTCCAACAAGAACCTGCGCAACGAATCGTGGGTTTGCTCGCTCTCCCAGGGCCCCGCCGTGCGCAGCTTGTCCATCATCGCGACGGCATCGACGAGCCGTTCGCCGCGCGGCGTCTCGGGCGCCGCGATCAGCCGGGCGCCGGCGGCCAGCCGGGCGGTGACGGCCGGGTGCTCGGGGTCGGACGACAGCAGGACCGGGGCCGGGGCGTCGGGGTCACCGGAGTGCACCGGCCGCGCCGAGCGCAGCGACCACGGCACCGCGACCGGCATCTCCTCGGTGTACTCCACCTCGCCGCTGAGGTGCTCGATGGCCTCGACGGGCACCAGCGACGGGCGGCGCGGGTCGACCAACACGACGATCATTGGCGCACCTCCTCATCGCTTCGTCGGCCGCAAGCGGGCGGTACCCCCACGGCGTCGTCGCGGGCACCGATCATCGCGCTTGCCGCCCCTCACTGGCCATCGACGCAGGTAATTCACTCGTTATACCAACATCCGTCTGCGGTTTACCTTGCAGCGCCGTGACCAGATTGGCCACCATCTGCACCAGCTCGACGTCGCGCAGCCGCGGCGCCCCCACGCCGCCCGCGCGCGGTATCGGCACCTGCACCGTGTTCGTCGTGGCGCGGTAGTTCGCCGACGGATACATCCGCTTGAGCCGCACCTGCGCCGAATCCGGCAGCGTCAGCGGGGAGAGCCGAACCGTCGTCGCCGACGGCGCCGACACCTCGGTGATCCCGGCGGCGCGGCACACCAGCCGCAACCGGGCGACGGCCACCAGCCGCTCGGCCGGTTCGGGCAGCGCCCCGTAGCGGTCGACGAGCTCCTCGACCGCCGCATCCACCGCGGCGTCGTCGGCCGCGGCGGCCAGCCGCCGGTACGCCTCCAGGCGCAGTCGGTCACTGGCGATGTAGTCCGGCGGCAGGTGCGCGTCCACCGGCAGGTCGATCCGGACGTCCTTGGGCTCCTCGGCGGTGGTGACCGTCTGGCCGTCGGCCGCCGCGCGGTAGGCCTCGACGGCCTCGCCGACCAGCCGGACGTACAGGTCGAAGCCCACCCCCGCCACGTGCCCGGACTGCTCGACGCCCAGCACGTTGCCGGCGCCGCGGATCTCCAGGTCCTTCAGCGCGACCGCCATGCCCGCGCCCAACTCGTTGTTCTGCGCGATGGTGGCCAGCCGGTCGTACGCCGTCTCGGTCAGCGGCGTGTGCGGCGGGTACAGGAAGTAGGCGTAGCCCCGTTCCCGGCTGCGCCCGACGCGGCCGCGCAGCTGGTGCAGCTGCGAGAGGCCGAAGGTGTCGGCGCGCTCCACGATCAGCGTGTTGGCGTTGGAGATGTCCAGGCCGGTCTCCACGATCGTGGTGCACACGAGGATGTCGTACTCCCGGTTCCAGAACCCCTGCACGGTGCGTTCCAGCCGGTCCTCGGGCATCTGCCCATGCGCGACCACCACGCGGGCCTCGGGCACCAGCTCCCGGATCCGGGCCGCCGCGCGGTCGATCGAGCTGACCCGGTTGTGCACGTAGAACACCTGCCCGTCGCGCAGCAGCTCGCGTCGCAGCGCGGCGGCCACCTGCTTGTCGTCGTGCGGGCCGACATACGTCAGCACCGGGTAGCGCTCCTCGGGCGGGGTGAGGATGGTCGACATCTCGCGGATGCCGGCCAGGCTCATCTCCAGGGTCCGCGGGATCGGGGTGGCGCTCATCGTCAGCACGTCGACGTGGGTGCGCAGGCTCTTGATGTGCTCCTTGTGCTCGACGCCGAACCGCTGCTCCTCGTCGACGATGACCAGGCCGAGGTCCTTCCAGCGCACGCCGGTCTGCAGCAGCCGGTGCGTGCCGATGACGACGTCGACCGAGCCGTCGGCCAGGCCCTCGATCACGGCGCGCGACTCGGCGTTGTCGGTGAACCGCGACAGCCCCTTGACGGTCACCGGGAACCCGGTCATCCGGTCGGTGAACGTCTGCAGGTGCTGGTCGGCCAGCAGCGTGGTCGGCACCAACACCGCGACCTGCTTGCCGTCCTGCACGGCCTTGAACGCCGCCCGCACCGCGATCTCGGTCTTGCCGTAGCCGACGTCGCCGCAGATCACCCGGTCCATCGGGATCGGCTTTTCCATGTCGGCCTTGACCTCGGTGATGGCGGTGAGCTGATCGACGGTCTCGGTGAAGCCGAACGCATCCTCCATCTCGGCCTGCCAGGGCGTGTCCGGCCCGAAGGCGTGACCCGGGCTGGCCTGCCGCTTGGCGTACAGCGACACCAGCTCCCCGGCGATCTCGCGCACGGCCCGCCGGGCCTTGGTCTTGGTGTTCGTCCAGTCGCTGCCGCCCAGCTTGGACAGCGCCGGTGCCTGCCCGCCGACGTAGCGCGACAGCTGGTCGAGGGAGTCCATGGGCACGTAGAGCTTGTCCGAACCCCCGCCCCTCTTGCTGGACGCGTATTCCAGCACCAGGTATTCGCGGCGGGCGCCGCCGACGGTGCGCTCGGTCATCTCCACGAACCGCCCGATGCCGTGCTGGTCGTGCACCACCAGGTCGCCGGCCGTCAGCGCCAGCGGGTCGACGGTGTTGCGCCGCTTGGCCGCGAGGCGCTTGCCCTCGACGGCGGTCACCCGGCTGCCGGTCAGGTCGGTCTCGGTGATGACGACCAGGTTGGCGCCGGGGATCACGACACCCTCGTGCAGCGGCCCCTTGAGCACGCCGACGACGCCCGCCTTGGGCGCCGCGCCGCAGTCCAGCATGCCGGCGGCGGTTTCCGACTCGGCCAGCCGCTCGACGACGCGGTGGGCGGTGCCGGTGCCGGGCGCGACCACCACCGCGTAGCCGCCCGTCGAGACATGGGCGCGCAGCATCGCGAAGATGCTGTCGATGTCGTGCTGGTGGCCGCGCGCCGACGGCGACGGCCGCACGTCCAGCTCCAGCGCCGCCTCATCGGAGAGCTGGCTCAGCGTCCACCACGGGTGCTCGGAGCCGGCCGCCGCGGCCCGCACGTCGTCGAGCTCGGCGAACCCGGAGCCGCCGAACTGCTCGGCGTCGACCGGCGCATCGGTGCCCAGGGCGGCCACCGACCACGCCGCCTCGAGGAACTCCCGGCCGGTCTTGATCAGGTCGGCGGCGCGGGTGCGCACCTTCTCGGGGTCGCACACCAACAGCGGGGTCCGCGGGGCCAGCTGGTCGATCAGCAGCGCGTGCTTGCCCGGGCAGAGCACCGGCAGCAGCGCCTCCATGCCGTCGACCGGGATGCCCTCGGCGAGCTTGGCCAGCATGTCGCTGACGCCGCCCGTGATGGCCGGCTCGGCCGCGGGATGCTGCGCGACCAGTGCGGCGGCCCGCTCCCGCACGTCGTCGGTGAGCAGCAGCTCGCGGCAGGCCACCGCGATCACCGAGTCCACCTCGATCTCGGGGATGGAGCGCTGGTCGGCGACGGCGAACATGCGCATCTCGCTGACCTCGTCGCCCCAGAACTCGACGCGGACGGGGTGCTCCGCGGTCGGCGGGAAGACGTCGAGGATGCCGCCGCGCACGGCGAACTCGCCGCGCCGGCCCACCATGTCGACCCGGGTGTAGGCCAGCTCGACCAGCCGGGCGATGACGGCCTCGAACTCGATCTCCTGCCCGACGCTGAATGTGACGGGTTCCACGAGGCCCAACTGCGGGGTCATGGGTTGGAGCAACGACCGCACCGCCGTCACGACCACCTGCAGCGGCGGGCCCAGCCGCGCGTCGTCGGGGTGCGCGAGCCGGCGCAGCACCATCATCCGGGTGCCGATGGTGTCGACGCCGGGCGAAAGGCGTTCGTGCGGGAGGGTCTCCCAGGACGGGAAGACGGCGACGGCGTCACCCAGGACGCCGCGCAGTTCGGCGGTCAGGTCGTCGGCTTCGCGCCCGGTCGCGGTGACTACCAGCAGAGGCCCCAACCGCGCCAGGGCGGCGGCCGCGAACAGCCGCGCGCTGGCAGGACCCACCAGGCTCAGATCGGCCGGCCGTGCGGCCGCGGTGTCGATGAGCTGGGTGAAGGTCGGCGCGGTGAGCGCCAATTCAACGAGCCCCGCGATCGGGGTTTCTGGGCTAGCAGCCCCCGGTGCGGTCATGATGAATTCCATTCTAGGGGGCCGCAAGACGCGCCGAAGTTCGTCAGGATCGGCGCCGGGGGCGTCAAGGATCCGTCAGGGAGGCGCCGGCCGGGGCCGCGCGGGAGCAGCGTGGACTCATGACGTTGCTCGACATCCTGCCGTCGCTCGGCCAGGCGGCTCCCCCACGGTTCGATCCGGCGGTGTGGCCCGTCACCGCCCGTCCCGACGAGGAGGGCAGGCTTTGCCTCGGCGGGGTCCCCCTGGTCGACATCGCCGACGAGTTCGGCACCCCGGCGTACGTGATCGACGAAACCGACTTCCGGGAGCGGGCCCGCCGCTACCGCAAGGCGCTGCGCGACGCCCAGGTCGTCTACGCCGGCAAGTCACTGTTGACCTCCGCGGTCGCCCGGTGGGCCCGCGACGAGGGGTTGGGCATCGACGTCTGCTCGAACGGCGAGCTGGCCACCGCGCTGGCCGGCGGCGTGGACCCGGCCCGGATCATCCTGCACGGCAACGCCAAGACCCCCGACGAGCTGCGCGACGCCGTGCGCGTCGGGGTCGGGCGCATCGTGGTGGATTCCGGCATCGAGGTCGCGTACTTGGCCGGCCTGGCCCGACGCCGCCAGCCGGTGCTGGTGCGGGTGCCCGGTTCCACCCTCGCCGACGACCACGCCGCCGAGGCCGTCACGCGGGTGCTGGCGCACCCGATCCTCGACCTCGTCGGGCTGCACTGCCAGATCGGCCCGCAGGTCGGCGACCCGGCGCAGTTCGGTGCCGCGATCCGCCGGCTGATCGCCGCGATGGCCGACATCCGGGGCCGGCACGGGGTGATCCTCACCGAGCTCAACATCGGGGGCGGGCACGCCGTCCCGTCGGCCCCGGGCGATCGCGAGCTGGACCTGCCGGCATTCAACGCGGCCATCGAGGACGCCCTGGACGAGGCCTGCGCCGCGGAGCACTTCCCCCGGCCGACGGTCGTGGTGGAGCCGGGCCGGGCCATCAGCGGCCGGGCCGGGGTCACGCTGTACCGGGTGTGCTCGGTGAAGGCCCGGCCGGGCGGCGGCACCGTCGTCGCCGTCGACGGCGGTATGAGCGACCACCCGCGGGTCGCGCCGCGCGGCGCCCGGTGCACCGTCGCGCTGGCCAACCGGCATCCGGTGGGCGCCCGCCACCGCGTGACCGTCGCCGGTCGGCATGGCGAATCGGGCGACGAGATCGCCGTCGACGTCGAGTTGCCCATCGACCTGCGGGCCGATCTGGCAGTGCAGCCCGACGAGGTCGAGGATCGGGTGCGCCAGCACCCGCGTGACGGCCTCG
>NZ_LZKC01000374.1:0-2372 GCF_001672685.1 Mycobacterium sp. E2462 | reverse complement strand
GGCGCCGCCGCCGACGGCCAGGAGCACCGGCCACTCGATCAGCCCGGCCACCCCCAGCGCGCCGAACGCTACCGCCGCGGCGGGCGCCGAGTGGCTACCGCTGCTCATGCCGCGCTTGACGCCTTCGGCGGCGCCGGTGACGCCACCGATGACTCCGTTGACTGCGGCGCCGCCAACGGCGCCCGCGGCGGCCGTCGTCGTGGTCGCCGCGCGGTTCACCGCCTGGCCGATGCCCCGGACCGCTCCGCCGATGACACTCATGGTTGACTCCCTGGCCTATCTCGCTCGGTGCCGCGAACTCGCGTCGTTGGCATTGGGTACCCGTTGAACGCAGCGTTAACGGTAGTGCAACACCGTTTCTGCTTGTCGCCTTCAAAGCCTGCCACTCGGGCTACGCGCAGACAACGCGTAGCGCCGCCCAATTTCGAACACCGGGCCGCCCGGCGGGTGCGCGGGCGCCCCCGACGCCCCTAGTCGCGGCGCAGGTCGACGAGCACCGGCGCGTGATCGCTGGGCGCCTTGCCCTTGCGTTCCTCGCGGACGATCTGCGCATCGGTCACGCGGGCAGCCAATTCCGGCGAGGCCAAAATGAAGTCGATGCGCATTCCCTGCCGCTTCGGAAACCGCAGCTGCGTGTAGTCCCAGTAGGTGTAGGTCCCCGGCCCGGGCGCGAACGGGCGCACCACGTCGCTGAACTGCGCGTCGACGATCGCGTCGAACGCCCGGCGCTCCGGCGCGGAGACGTGCGTGGCCCCGGCGAACACCTCCATGCTCCACACGTCTTCGTCCTTGGGGGCGATGTTCCAGTCGCCGGTCAACGCGATCTGCGCCCGCGGATCGTCGCGCAACCAACCGGACGCCGAATCGCGCAGTGCGGCAAGCCATTCCAACTTGTAGGTGTAGTGCGGATCGGCCAGTGTCCGGCCGTTGGGCACGTACAGGCTCCATACCCGCACGCCGGCGCAGGTGGCGGCCAGCGCGCGCGCTTCGGCGGTGGCGGCGACGTCGGGTTTGCTGCTCCACGTGGGCTGCCCGTCGAAGCCGATCTGGACGTCGTCGAGGCCGACGCGCGACGCGATCGCCACGCCGTTCCACTGGTTGAAGCCGACGTGAGCGACCTCGTAACCCAATTCGAAGAACGGCAGCGTGGGGAACTGGCTGTCGGAGCACTTGGTCTCCTGCATGGCCAGCACGTCGACGTCGGCGCGGGCCAGCCAGTCGATGACCCGCGGCAGCCGGGTGCGGATCGAGTTGACGTTCCAGGTGGCCAGCCGCAGCCGCCGTGGCGTCTCGCCGCCACCGTCAATCACGTTGTCGGACACGGCTATACGATATCCCAACCGCCGGGTTCGCCCCGAATGTAGCGGCGGGCATGATGTGGCCGGAAGCCCAACGTCCGCAGCAGGGCAGACGCCCCCGAGTTCGGCGTCCGCGCGTGGGCGCGCGTCGCGCCGCGCGCGGCGCCCCAGCTCAGCAGCGCGTCGCACAGCGCCGCCGCCGACCGGTCGTCGGCGGCCGACAGCGCCGACAATCCGAGCCACCGGCTACCGTCGGGGGCGGCGGTGACCGCCGCGCGGGCGACGGCCGCGCCGTGCCGTGCGAACGCCAACTCGCCGTCGAGGACGGCGGTCAACACCTCGACGGGCAGGCCGCGCCGAAACGCCGCCAACCACGCGTCGTCGGGGCGCGCCGACACGGTGACGGACGCGGGCCCCTCGACGGCCTGCGCGTCCGGCACGTCGCGCACCAACACGAGTTCCGCACGCCCCTCGGTCAGCCCCGGCGGCAGCCGCAACAGGCGATCGGCGACGGCCAGCACCGGCGGCTGTCCGCGGTCCCGATACCACCGGGCGATGGCCGGCAACGAGCCGGCATGTGCCGAGAGGTCAAGAGCGACAGCGGAATTCGCGGCAACCCCGCCGCCCGGTCCGGCGCGCAGCAGCCAGCCGTCCAACCAGTCGCGCTCGGCGCCCGGCCAGGCCGCCGCTGCGGCATGCTCGACGGCGCGGATCTGCGAGGTGCGGACCGGCGCGTCGGTGAGCACCCGCACCGCCACCACGTCGTTGGGCGCGCACTCGACGACGGCGCCGGTCTTGCTCCGCACCCGCACCACCGGGTCGGCGGCCAGCAGGCGGCCCACCGCGTCGGTCAGCGGCGGGACGGAACCCGGCGCGCGACGGTAACGGACCGTCACCCGGGTTCCCACGCAGGGCCACGAGATCATCAGTGGCCGAACGGGTCCGGTCCTTCGCCCGGCAGCCACGACAGGCCGGGCACCCCCCAACCGTGCGATTTCACGGCCCGCTTCGCGCCGCGGGCGTGCCGCCCGATCAGGCGGTCCAGGTAGAGAAAGCCGTCGAGGTGCCCGGTCT
>NZ_LZKC01000373.1:0-711 GCF_001672685.1 Mycobacterium sp. E2462 | reverse complement strand
CACCTCGGCGATGGTCGACGTCGCCCGCCTGGTCGGCTCTCGTAGGCTCTAGGTCCATGAACGCCCGGCGCCAGGCACCCAGCGACGCCTCGCCGCTGGCGTGGCTGGAGGCGGTGGAGCTGCAGCGCCGCGAGGCCGGGCTGCGCCGCTCGCTGCGGCCGCGGCCGCCCGTGGGCACCGAGCTGGACCTGGCCTCCAACGACTACCTGGGCCTGTCGCAACATCCCGACGTGATCGAGGGCGGGGTCGCGGCTCTGCGCATGTGGGGTGCGGGCGCCACCGGGTCCCGGCTGGTCACCGGCGACACCGAGCTGCACCAGCAATTCGAGGCCGAGCTCGCCGGCTTCGCCGGCGCGGAGGCCGGCCTGCTGTTCTCGTCGGGGTACGCGGCCAACCTGGGCGCCGTGGTCGGCCTGTCGGGCCGCGACGCGTTGCTGGTGTCGGACGCGTACGCGCACGCGTCGCTGGTGGACGCCTGCCGGCTGTCCCGCGCGCGGGTGGTGGTGACCCCGCACCGCGACGTCGACGCCGTCGAGGCCGCCCTGCGGTCGCGCACCGAAGAGCGCGCCGTCGTCATCACCGAATCGGTCTTCAGCACCGACGGCGCCCTGGCCCCGCTGCTCGCCTTGCACGAGGTGTGCCGCCGGCACCGCGCGCTGCTGCTCGTCGACGAGGCCCACGGCCTGGGCGTGCGCGGCGGCGGCCGCGGCC
>NZ_LZKC01000372.1:0-2612 GCF_001672685.1 Mycobacterium sp. E2462 | reverse complement strand
GGCGGCCAATGCTGGCGCCACATGAACACGACGCTGCTTTCCCTGGCCGACGGGGCTGACCTGATCTTCGCTGGCCAGAGCTACCAGGAACCCGCAGCGAACGTTGCCGAGTATTACGACCTCCCGTTGGCCACCCTGCACCACGTCCCGATGCGGCCCAACGGGCAGGTGGTGTCTTTGCTTCCCGCGCCATTGGCGCGGTCGTCGATGGTGGGGTTCGACTGGTTCTGTTGGCGCCTGAACAAGAAGGTCGAGGACGCCCAACGCCGCGAGCTGGGTCTGCCGAAGGCGACGGGGCCGTCGCCCCGGCGAATCATCGAACGGCGGTCGCTGGAAATTCAGGCCTACGACGAGGTGTGCTTCCCGGGCTTGGCCGACGAGTGGGCCGACTGGCGTGACCAGCGACCGTTCGTCGGCACGTTGACGATGCAGCTGGCCACCGGCGCCGATGACGAGGTCGCGTCGTGGATTGCCGCCGGTACCCCGCCGATCTGTTTCGGATTCGGCAGCATGCCCGTGGCATCCCCGGCCGCGACGGTGGAAATGATCGGCGCCGCGTGCGCCGAGCTGGGGGAGCGGGCGTTGATCTGCGCCGGCTACAGCGATTTCAGCAGTGCGCCGTCTTTCGAGCACGTGAAGGTGGTGGGAGCGGTCAATTACGCGGCGATCTTCCCGGTCTGCCGCGCGGTCGTCCACCACGGCGGTTCAGGCACCACGGCCGCCAGCATGCGCGCGGGCGTTCCCACCGTGATCCTGTCCATGGACGCCAACCAGACCATTTGGGGAGCGCAGCTCAAACGCTTGAAAGTCGGGACGACGCGGCGCTTTTCGGCGACGACCCGGAAAACCCTCACCGCCGACCTGCGCCGGGTGCTGGCGCCGGATTACGCGGTGCGCGCCCGGCAGATCGCCAGCCACATGACCAAGCCCGCCGACAGCGTCCGCAAGGCCGCCGATCTCGTCGAGAATTTCGCCCGAGCGCGCAGCCGCGCCTGAGCGGGTCCGCAAGCGCCGGGGAAAATATGCCCCGAAAAGCGTCGGTAAATTGCGCTTTTCGGAGCCATCTGTGGCGGATACGAAATCGCGCGGTTTCCAAAGACACGCCGACGGTCCTCTGGCACAATGTATCCTCAGCCGACGATGCCTGCGCTGCTCGAAGGTCGTCACAGTGCTACGGTCCGGGGGAAAGGCCGATGACATTGGCTTTGCCAGAATTCACCACACCGCTACTGCGATGTAATTCATTTTCGTTGCAATCGCCGAAGGCGTTGCATCGCCGTTCCGCCTTTTCCTCTAGGAAAGCGCATTGGCCAGCGATGATCTGCAATTCGCAGGCCACCGGCGACTCGCCGAAGTTGCCCATGCTGACGGAGAGTGATTAAGGTTACGGTCGCGATGAAATTTGCTGTGGCGAGCTATGGAACGCGTGGCGACATCGAGCCGTGCCTCACCATCGGTCGTGAACTGATGCGCAGGGGCCACGAGGTGCGCATGGCCGTCCCGCCGAACCTGGTGGAGCTGGCGCAGAAGGCCGGTCTCCCGGCGATCGCCTACGGCCCCGATATGCACGACTTCTGGAGCGACGAATTCATCCGTGACTTTCGGAAGAATTTCGTGCGCAACCCGATCAAGCTGATCCGCGATGCGTGGGAGCCCGTGCTGCGGAATTGGCAGGAGATGAGCGCGTCGCTGATGTCGGTGGGGGCGGGAGCCGACCTCATCTTCAGCGGCCAGCTCTACCAGGATCTCGCCGTGAATGTCGCTGATTACTACGGCATTCCGATGGCCACCCTGCACTACATTCCGATGCGGCCCAACGGTCAACTGATCCCACGAATGCCCAAGCCGTTGGTGCGCACCGGCATGAGCGTCTACGACTGGATGTGCTGGCGCATGAACAAGCGGGCCGAAGACCGGCAACGCCGCGACCTCGGGCTGGCCACCGCGACCGTCGCGTCGCCCCGGCGGATCGCCGAACGCGGTTCCTTGGAAATTCAGGCCTACGATGACGTGTGCTTCCCCGGCCTCGCCGAGGAGTGGGCGAAATGGGGCGGCCAGCGGCCCTTCGTCGGTTCGCTGACAATGGAATTGACGACCGACTCCGACGACGAGGTGCTGTCGTGGATCGCGCAGGGCACGCCGCCGATCTGCTTCGGCTTCGGCAGCATGCCCGTCGCCGAGTCGCCCGCCGATACCGTGGCCATGATCGCCTCCGCCTGCGCGGAATTGGGGGAGCGGGCGCTGATCTGCTTCGGCGGCACCGACTTCACCGGCGTCACACCCCGACCACGTCAAGCTGGTCGGCATCGTCAACTACGCCGCCGTGTTTCCCCTGTGCCGTGCCGTCGTCCACCATGGCGGCTCGGGCACCACCGCCGCGAGTCTGCGCGCAGGAATCCCCACCCTGGTGCTGTGGAGCTCTGCCGATCAGCCGTATTGGGGCGCCCAGGTCAAACGTCTCAAAGTCGGCACCTCGCGCCGGTTCTCGGCGAGCACCGGCGCGACCCTGGTCACCGACCTGCGCCGCATCGTGCAGCCCGCCTACGCCGAGCGGGCCCGGCAGCTTGCCACCCGGATGACCGCACCGGCCCAAAGCGCCGCCGCGGCGGCCG
>NZ_LZKC01000371.1:0-8422 GCF_001672685.1 Mycobacterium sp. E2462 | reverse complement strand
CGGCAGTGCGCAAGGACCCCGTTGTCCAACGATGAAGATCGCCGGGTCGAGAATCCGACGCCGTCCCGGGCCGGGGCGCCGCCAAGTCACGATTTGTCGCCGCGGCATTGCAGACGATCGCGACGGCTGGCCGCCCCGATCGTCAACCCGCACGCCGCGCGCCCGGCCCCGGCCCGGGACGGCGTCGGATTCTCGACCCGGCGATCTTCATCGTTGGACAACGGGGTCCTTGCGCACTGCCGACGCCGCGGACGCGACGAGGGTCGTCAAATTTCCGTGACCCGGATAGCGCTCGCGCATCACGTTCACCCACATCGATGCCGTCGTCGACGAACTGCGCGTCAACGAGGAGCGCCTCTCAGGGGCCGAAGATGAGCGTCGAGGTAACTGGCGAGAAAGTGCCCTTGCCGCCGGCCAGCTCGCGGGCCGGTCAGCTGTAAACCTGCAGCTGCAGTCGGGAATTCATACCGCGGACGCCTCACCCGACGCCAGCCTCACCGTCGCGCGCGCCTCTTCACGGCGCTGGGTTTCGAGACGTTCTTCGGCCTGTCCGGCCAGGCCGGGGGCAATGTAGCCCACGATGCGTCCGATCGAGAATTGTGCGCCGCCCGCGCCCCAGCTCCCGTCCGGCACCTCGTGGACGAACACCCACACGCGGGCGGCGACGTGCCGCCATTTGCCGTTTTCCGCCGAGGCCACCGCGCGGGTGATGTCGGGGACGATCGACTCGCGAAACGTCATGTCGGCCTGGCCTTCCGGGACGCTGACGTGGAATTTGTAGAACGGTGCCGTCGTCGACTCACCGGCGACGTAGGTGTCGGTACGGTGCACGAACAGCCATGCAACTTCCATGGCGCGTGCATGGCTGGCTTTCACCTCCGCCGGATCGTCCATCAGGTCCACGATGCGACGCAACTCGTGGCCGACCATCAGGTCGGTCACCTTGCGCACGAGCTCTTTTTCGGCGTCAGGCTCGAGAGTGTTTGCGGGGATGAAGGCGTCGATCATCGGCATAGTCGGGTCCTCTCGCCCGGTAACCAGTGCGACGCTAACACCCTGAGTAGTTCTTTGCAACTCAGATAAATGAGGTGCGCCGGCAGCCCTGTCGCGGTGACCGACATCGAACATGTCGAATTCACAATGTTTTCCGAAAAAGCGTCGCTGAGCGTCGGCCCTGCAACTTCCGCCTCGCCGTCGAGCTGCCGCGTCTTTCGCCGCATCCGAGCGGTTCGCCCGGCATCGGCATACCGCCGCGGCTAGCTGCGCTCGGCAATCCGGTCGGTGATGGCCTCGGCCGCTCTGCCGAGCTGCATCAGGTCCGCCTTGGTCAACGGCTCCACCACCAACTCGCGCACCTTGGCGACGTGTACGGGTGCCGCGTCGACGACCCTCTTCATTCCCGCTTTGGTGAGCTCGACGACGCTCACTCTGGCGTCATCAGGACACACTCGCTTCTCTACCAGGTCGTTGCTTTCCAGGCGCCGAATCACGTGCGACAACCGCGACAACGAAGAGTTGGCCCGCGAGGCGAGCTCCGACATCCGCAGTGTCCGTAGGTCGGCCTCGGAGAGATTGGCCAACACGAGGTACTCGAATGTCGTCAATCCGGTGGTGCGCTGCAGATCGCTTTCCAAGGCCGCCGGGAGTTCCATGATGAGCGACAGGATTTGACGCCAAGCCCGCTGTTGATCGTCGTCGAGCCAAACCGGTTCGGGTTGAGGCGGCTTGCGCCGGGGCGGCGTCACCGCAACACCCCGAGGGTTCTCGATCGCTCAACGGTCATCCGCGCCTCCTCCGATCTGGGGGACAGCCTAATCGTCCATCGACCGAACGGGGGACCGATTCCGACCGCCGCGCACGGCGTCCGCCACCCAGTAAGTTGACGTATTCGCCCCCTAGCCTGCCGCCGAGCCCTCCTCGGTGCGGCCGACGCCCATGGTCGGGAAAGTGTTGCGGCGCAACGTCACTGCACGCCCGTCAGCAGCGTCCAAGGCTGCATGCCAAGAACACCCGCAACGCGCCCCTGCATCTCGACGCCGGCGGGTAGCGGTCGCCACCATATCGTTATCTCGCCGATGTTGCCGTCCTCATCGAGCCGGAAGAAGTCCACACCGTCGACTACGGTGTCGTCGATCCGCAGCCGGAACCGGGCGGCGTGGTGCGTCGACCCACTGAGGATCTCCTCGTAGGCGAGATCGGTCGCGACGGTGCCGAGGGCCCGAATAGCGTCCAGCACCGCCTTGCGGCCGGTCAGTGGTTCCGCGTTGAGAGGTCCGGACAGCACGACGTCTCCGGCAAGGAGGCCGGAAAGCGCGTCGTCGCCGCCGCCGTGCATGCAGTCGACGAACGCTTCCACGGTCTCACGGTGGAGGGCCACGGTGGTCATGATTACTCCTTGTCTTCTTTCACTTGCCTCACCCGCGCCGACCTGTTTGGCGGTTCGGTCGGCGATTCGTCAAGTGAGCGGGTCCGACAGCCGGATGCGGGCGGCGCAGCGCTCAGACCGCCGTCGTTCCGCCGTCGACAACCAGCTCCATGCCGTTGACGTAGCTCGAGTCGTCCGAGGCGAGAAACAGCGCGGCAGAGGCGATTTCCTCGGGACGGCCCATCTTGCCGCGTGGGATCAGCGACTCGAACTGCGCCTTCGTCTCCTCGTCGAACAACTCCTCTTGTTTGGCAGTAGCGACCTGACCCGGGGTCAGCACATTGACCCGAATGTTTCTGTCCCGCAACTCCGATACCCACACGCGCGCATAGGCCGGCAGCGCGGCCTTACTGGCGGAATACACACTCCAATTGGGATAGCCCCTCAGCGAGGCGTTCGACCCGGTCATGAAGATCGAGCCGCCGTCGTTGAACAACGGCAGCGCCTTCTGGACCGTAAACAGCGTGCCACGTGCGTTCAACCAAAAGGCGGCATGGAAATGCTCCTCGGTGATCTCACCAAGGGCACAAGGCTCGCCCGTCCCGGCACTCGCCCACAGCACATCGATCGCGCCTTTTTCTTGCTTCACCGTGTCGAACAGACGGTCCAGGTCGTCGAGGTCGGCCGCATCACCCGGCACGCCGGTCACGTTGCGACCAATGCGTTCGACCGCTTGGTCTAGCGCGTCCCTCCGGCGACCCGAGATGAACACGTGCGCGCCTTCGTCGACGAACAACTTGGCGCCGGCCAACGCCATACCGGTCGTCGCACCGGTGATCACCGCGACCTTGCCGTCGAGTTTTCCCACGATCACTACCGTTCCTGTTGCGCTACCACTTGAGTTATGTACACCAATCTGTGTGCTTAGCGTAGAGGGCTGTCGCATCGATATCAAGTTATGCACACCGATCAGTACCCAAATGGCCTACGCTGGGCATATGGCGGAATTGGAGAAAGGGCCTCAGGGCCTGCGGCGCGGCAGGGGAGCGCGAGAGCGCATCCTGAACGCTTCGCGGCAACTGTTTCGCGACCAAGGCATCAACGGCACCGGGCTCGACCAGCTGTGCGCCGTGGCGCAGGTGTCCAAACGCACGTTCTACCAACACTTCACGAGCAAGGACGAGCTGATCGCCGAACACTTACGCCGTTTCGATCCCGACCTGCTGCCCGAGGTGTTCGACCGCGCCGACCTCACACCCCGCGAACGACTCCTCGCCGCTTTCGACATCCACGGGCCCCTGTGTCCGTTCATCGCCGCGGCCGTCGAAATCCACGACCCGGCCCACCCGGCACGGCTGCATGCCCGCGAGTACAAGAAGGCCTTCGCCGCGCGCCTCACCGACACCGCCCGCGAAGCCGGCGCCGCCGACCCCGAGCAGCTTGGTGAACAACTGGCGCTGTTGCTGGATGGCGCCTCGGCACGCAATCGGGTCCTCAACGACGAGACCTTCGCCACCGCCGCGGCCATCGCGGCCGTCCTCGTCGACAACGCCACCTCGGGTGCCGCGGCCCAGGCCAATGGCGGCGAAAGCGCCTCGGCGGCAGGGCGATCCAGTGCCCGGCGCGGCGGAGAATCCGGCGCACGTTGACACCGAGGACGACCTGGCGGGCCCGCTCGAGACCGGCATCGCCGCGCTGCGTCGGGGTGCTGTTGGCGGCCGGTGCGGGCCGCCGCTACGGCAAGCCGAAGGTACTGGTGCCCGGCTGGCTGGATGCCGCCGTCGGGGCGTTACGCGACGGCGGTTGCACGCAGGTGGTGCTGGTCCTGGGCGCGGCTGAGGTGACGCCACCCCCGGGTGTTACCGCGGTCGTCGCCGAGCACTGGCAGCAAGGATTGAGCGCGTCGGTGCGTGCTGGCCTAGAGCAGGCCGAGCGCTCGGGCGGAGAGTACGCGGTCCTACATGTCATCGACACACCCGACGTCGGCGCGGCTGTAGTGGCGCGGGTGCTGAGCCGAGCGGTGCGGGCCCAAAGTGGGCTGGTACGAGCGTATTTCGATGCGCGTCCCGGGCATCCGGTAGTAGTCGCCCGCCAACACTGGCCCGCACTGTTGGCTTCGTTGTCCGGGGACTCCGGCGCCGCCGCCTTTCTGCGGGGCCGTACCGATCTCGTCATGGTGCAGTGCGGTGATCTGGCCGACGGTCACGACATCGACGAACCGCATCCGCACCACCCCGGGTAGCCGGGAGGTGGCTGGCTTGCGCGCGGGTCGACGGGTGCTGTCCGCGCGGTCGCGTCCACAGACAGGCCAACTGCGCCTACCGTGGAACGCGTGCAGGACGTGCTTGCGGAGCTGATGGCGATATGGCGGGCGGGCGGCACTGCGGGACTGGCCACCGTGGTACGGACCGAGCACTCGGCGCCCCGACTGCCAGGGGCGTGTTTGTTGGTCGCGCCGGACGGCGCGGTCAGCGGGTCGCTGTCGGGTGGGTGCGTGGAAGGAGCCGTCTATCACTCGGCGGCGGCGGTGGCGCACGACGGGACCGCGCGACTGGAACGCTACGGAGCCGCGACCGGAGATCCGTTCGAAGTGGGATTGACCTGCGGCGGTGCCCTCGACATCTTCATCGAGCCGATATCGCCGGCCACCTTTCCGCATCTGGACCAGCTGGCCGAGCGCCTCGCGACCGACCGCGCAGTCACCGTCGCGACCGTGATCGCTCACCCTGACCCCGCGAGGCTGGGCCGGCGGCTCGTCGTGACCTCCGATTCGATCATCGGAACGCTCGGTTCGCCGCGCGCGGATGCGGCGGCCATCGACGATGCTCGTGCGCTCCTGGCCGTGGACTGCACCGCGATCCGCGAATACGGGCCCGAGGGCCAACGCCCGGGGAGCGGCATGCAGGTTTTCCTGTCCAGCGCCGCGCCGCGGCCGCGCATGCTGATCTTCGGTTCGACCGACTTCGCCGCGGCGCTGGCGCAGCAGGGTCGTCTACTGGGTTACCAGGTGACGGTGTGCGATGCCCGCCCGGTGTTCGCCACGACGGCCCGGTTCCCCGACGCGCAAGAGGTAGTAATTGATTGGCCGCACCGCTACCTGGCAGAACAGGTGGCGCGCGGGGCCATCGACGCGCGCACCGTGATCTGCGTCCTCACTCACGACGCCGAGTTCGATGTTCCGGTGCTGCAGATCGCGCTGCGCCTCGACGCGGTGGGATATGTGGGGGCAATGGGATCGCGCCCAACGCATCACGAACGGATGGTCCGGCTGCGAGCGGCAGGACTGACCGACGGTGAGCTGGCCGGTTTGTCCAGCCCGCTGGGACTCGACATCGGCGCCCGGACCCCGCAGGAGACCGCGGTGTCAATTGCCGCCGACATCATCGGCCGCCGCTACGGCGGAGGCGGCAGGCCGCTGACCGGTTTGGCCGGGCGAATTCACCATGACCACCCGGTCGGCGATCATCCCGAAACCAGCGGGACGCGGCCCTGACCCGGGTGCCTGCCGCGCCGCGCCGCTAGGTGGGCATCGCCGCGATCAGCTGCTCGGTGGTCAGCGGCAGAGTGCGCACCCGGACGCCCAGCGCGTCGTAGACAGCGTTACCAATCGCCGCCGCGGTGGGGCCCTGCGCGCATTCTCCCACCCCCAGCGGGGGATTGCCTTGTCCGGCAACCAGTTCCACGTCCGTAGCTGGCACTTCGGAGAAGCGCAAGATCGGGTACGTCTCCCAGGTGGTGCTGGTGACCCGCAGTCGATCGAAGCGAACGCGCTCCTTGAGCGTCCAGCTGGTGGCTTGAATCGCGCCGCCTTCGATCTGGTTCGCCGCGCCGTCGGGGTTGATGACCAGCCCGGCGTCCACCACCAGGGTCAGCCTGCGAACGCGGACCTCGGCGACGGCGTGCACTTCGGCGATCACCGCGCAGTAGGCAGACGAATTTTTGTAGCGCGCATAGCCGATACCGTGCCCCACCGAGTCCTTGCGCGTGCGCTGCGCCCACCCGGCACGCCGCGCCGCACGCTCCAGCACCGCCCGCCCGCGCGCGTCGGACAGTTGGGCCAACCGGAATTCCAGGGGGTCGCGCCCGGCGGCAGCGGCCAGCTCGTCCAAGAAAGACTCGGCGGCGAAGACGTTGAGGTGCGCACCCAGCGATCGCAGCGCCGAGGTCCGCAGCGGCATGACATTGAGCAGGTGGTTGACCACCCGGTAGGCGGGAAAGTCGTAGCCCGGCAATGCGTTACGGCCGGCCCCGCCCCCCGACTCCGGGGGCGGCTCACCGCCGGCGCGAATCGGTTGCCCCCCGGTCAGGTGGGCGGCAGCCAGCAGCGCATTGGTTTCCGTGGTGCCGGGCCGGCCCATGTAACTGCCGCTGAAAATCTCGTGGCGCCAGGCCAGTACCTCGCCCGCCGCCCCGCAATCGGCGCTGAGCTCGACGAGCCCGGCCGGACCCACAGGCGCCCAACCGAGTTCGTCCGGCCGCGACCAGACCACCTGGACCGGCCGCCCGGGCACGGCGCGGGCCAGCAGCGCGGCGTCCAGCGCGGCGTCGTCAGCGCCGTTATGCCCGTAACAGCCCGCGCCTTCCACGTGCCGGACCACCACCCGGCCGAGATCGATGCCGAGCGCGGCCGCCAATTCCCGGTGCAGCTGGTGCACGCCCTGGCTGTGCGACCACACCTCCAGGCGCCCGTCGGGATGGGCGAGCGCGACCGCCGCCGACGGGCCCAGCGACCCATGGGACAAATACGGGCGGTGGTAGCTGGCCGAATGGGTCCGCGCCGGCCGGGGAGCCGAGGCCGGATCCGCCAAGCCGCGATCGCCGAGCACCGTCGTGTCGGCCGGCGCCGACCGCAAGAAGCCGGGCAGGTCCGCCTCGTCGGGCAGGGTGGGGCATTCCCGCCAGTCGGCGTCACCGGCAAGCCGGTCGCGAGCGCGCAGCGCAATCTCTTCCTGCTCGGCTACGACTCCCACGAAGTCGCCGTTGCGCACCACCGCGACGACACCGCGCAGGGCCCGGGTCGGGGCGAGCTCGACGTCGCGCAGCCGCGCCCCGGGCGACGGCGGGCGCAGGACTCGGCCGTAAAGCTGCCCGGGCAAGGCCAGGTCGTGCAAGAAACGCGGCGCACCGGTCAGCTTCTCGGGCAAGTCTAGGCGCGCGGCGTTGCTCCCGACCAGCGTGTAGTCCCCTTCGGCCTTCGGGCGCGCCTGCCCGGTAACCTCGCGGTCCAGCAAGGTGTCGTCGGCCAGGTCCCAGTAGCTGATGCCGGATCGGCGGGGCTCCGCGCGCCGCCGGATCACGCCGTCGAGCACCTCCAATTCTTCGGCTGCGACGGCGAGCTTGTCCGCAGCGGCGTGCACATAGATGGCCCGCACCTCGGCGCACACCTGACGCAACGCCGCCCCGGACTGCTGAATGGAACGGCTGCCTGCCGTGAACCCCTCGTCGGGGCTGACGTCCGTGGCCGTGGCGAGCATCCGCACTCGGGTCAGGTTGATATCGAGTTCCTCGGCGACGATTTGCGCCAGCGCTGTCAGCACGCCTTGGCCCAATTCGACTTTGCCCGAACGCACCTCGACCACGCCGTCGGCGCGAATGCGAATCCAGCGGCCCAGGGCGGGGTTCGCGGCCAGGGAGGGTGGCAGCTCAGTGGTTGACATCATCGGCCCCGGTGGCAGGCCCGCGCATATCGGCGGCGGCCCGAAGAATGGCGCGCACCACTCGGTTGTGTGAACCGCATCGGCACAAGGTGGGATCGAGGGCGGTGCGCACCTGCTCCTCGGTGGGGTCGGGGTTATCCGCCAGCAGTGCCGCCGCGGCGATCACGATGCCCGACATGCAGTACCCGCATTGGGCGGCTTGCCCCGCAATGAGGGCCCGGACCACCGGGTGCGGGCGGTCGCCGTCGTTGAGCCCCTCGACGGTCTGTACGGCCTTCTCTGCCACCGCCCACAGCGGTGTTTGGCAGGAATAGGTCGGCTTGCCGTCGACCAGCACAAAACAC
The DNA here is from genome assembly GCF_001672685.1 of Mycobacterium sp. E2462. NCBI lineage: Bacteria > Bacillati > Actinomycetota > Actinomycetes > Mycobacteriales > Mycobacteriaceae > Mycobacterium > Mycobacterium sp. E2462. Next base: position 56 of record NZ_LZKC01000371.1, on the reverse strand, counting down.
GCCCCGCACAGGCTCAACCCGCAGCCGAACCGGGTGCCCTTGAGGCCGAGATGGTT
>NZ_LZKC01000370.1:0-9366 GCF_001672685.1 Mycobacterium sp. E2462 | reverse complement strand
CGGATATCTGCCCTTTTGCGCCGCCGATCGCCCGGCGCGGGTCCCCCCCCCCCCGCGCCGGCCCCGCGGGCGGCGCCCGCCCGCCGCCGCCGGCTGAGCGTCCGTGCCCGAAGACGACACAACCCACCCCTCGTCCCTCACCGTGAAGGGGCTGGCGACGCGCCGCCGCATCGTCGACGCCGCGGCGCGCTTGATCTTCGAGCGGGGCGTCGCCAACACCAGCATCGATCAGGTGCGGCGCGCGGCGGGGGTGGGCGGGTCGCAGATCGCGCACTACTTCCGCGACAAACGGGAGCTGACCCGTCACGTGATAGGCGCCCGCCACCACGACTTGCGGGCCTTCCACACGCAGCCGCGACTCGGCGGGCTCGACGACTTCGACGCCCTCCAGGCGTGGGCGGACGCGTGCGTGGCCGACATCGACACCGTGTACCGCGTCGGCGGCTGCGTGTACGGCTCGTTGGCCGGCGAGCTGATTGAAGGCGACGACGACATCCATCGCGACCTGTCCGCCGGCTACGACCAGTGGATCGAGCTCCTGCGCACCGGCCTGACCGCCATGCGGGACCGCGGTGACCTGCGTCCGGAGGCGGACCCTCGGCATCTGGCCGTGTCGCTGGTGATCGCCCACCAGGGCGGCGCCATGCTCACCTACGTCACCGGGGATGCCGAACCGTTGCGCGCGGCCGTCACCGCCGGCGTCGAGTACGTGCGGTCCTTCGCGCCGCCGACGCGCCCCCTGACCGGGCGACCCCGCCCGCGGCGCGCCCGCTCCTGACGGCGGCGGGCTGGACATCCGAGCCCCCGAGACCAATAATGGGTTGCCTGGCCCAGAACGCCGATCCGCCCAGGAAGTGGGAGCGCCGTGTCCGTCACCGATTCCCCCCGGCTGCCGACCGCGCCCGCGGTGGTACGCGAAAAGCCCGGCGGCCCAACGATGCGCGCGATCGTGTTGACCGGGTTCGGCGGCCTTGACCGCTTGGTGTACACCGAGATCCCCAAGCCGTTGCCCAGGGTTGGCGAAGTGGTCATCGAGGTGCGGGCGTTCGGCCTCAACCACGCCGAGCTACACATGCGCAGGGGTGAGTGGGCCGAGGCCGCGGAGGTCAGCGGCATCGAATGCGTCGGCGTCGTCGACTCGTGCCCGGGAGGCGAGTTTCCCGAGGGCGCCAAGGTCGCGGCCCTGATGGGTGGTCTGCGACGCACCATCAACGGCAGCTACGCGCAGTACACCCGCGTCCGCGCGGCGAACGTCGCCCGCATCGACTCCGATCTCGGGTGGGCGCAGCTCGCGGCGCTGCCCGAGACCTACGCCGTCGCCTGGACCTGCCTGTTCCGCAACCTCGATCTGAAATCCGGGCAGACGCTCGTATTGCGCGGCGCGACATCGTCGTTCGGCCGGGCCGCGCTGAAGATGGCGGTAGCGGCGGGCGCACGCGTCATCGCCACCGCGCGCAGTCGCGACCGCTTCGCGGCGCTCGAGGCGCTGGGCGCCGTCCGGGTGGAGCTGGAGCGGCGCGACCTGGCCGCGCACCTCGCCGAGACCAAACAGGTCGACGCGGTCCTGGACCTCGTCGGCAACTCCACCATTCTCGACTCCCTGGACATGCTGCGTCGCGGCGGCACGGCCTGCTTGGCGGGCTGGCTGGGCGGCCTGCAGCCGATCGACGGGTTCAACCCGCTGCTGCGCATGCCCAGCGGGGTGAATTGGAACTTCTTTGGCAGCTTCGTCTTCGGCACCCCGGGCTTCCCGCTCTCGGACGTGCCCCTGCAAGACATCGCCGCCCAGGTCGCGCAGGGCCGTATCGACGCGACGCCGTCCCGCGTCTTCTCCTTCGACCAGATCCACGAGGCCCACCGGGTCATGGAGGCCGGAGAGGCCGACGGCAAGATGGTCGTCGTGGTGCAGTGACGCCCAGACGTGAACGCGCCGGGGAGGTGGGCACGGCGGTACGCAGGGCCAGCCCGGACCGGTTGGGCGCCTTCTCCGACGGCGTCTTCGCTGTCCTCATCACGATCCTGGTGCTGGAGCTCAAGCCGCCGAAGACGTTCACCTTCAGCGCCCTGTTGCCCGAATGGCCCACGGGCGTCAGCTATGTCGTCAGCTACCTGTTCATCGCGATCGTGTGGGTGAACCATCACCACCTGTTCGGCTACGCACAGCAGGCCACGCCGCGGCTCGTGTGGTCCAATTTCGCGCACCTGTTCTCGGTGTCGCTGATTCCGTTCACGACCGAGTGGATCGCCGACAGCAGGCTGGCCGCCGCGCCGGTGGCCCTGTACGCGTCGGTGTTCGTGCTCGTCAACATCACCTACCTCGCGCTGTGCCAGGAGGTCGTGGATCGCCCGGCCCACGACGACGTGACGCAGCGCATGCGCCGGCTGCTGCGGATGCGGTCCTTCCTCACGGTCGGGATCTTCGCGGCCGCGGCGGTCGTCGCCCTGCGCTGGCCTGCTGCCGGGATGGCGCTGATTGCCCTGTGCCTGGCGGGGTATCTCCGGCCGGACGTGCCGGAGCCGAAGGAGGTTCGTCCCTGACATGGCCGCCCCGTCCATCCTGGTGTTCGACGTCAACGAGACGCTGCTCGACATCGGCTCGCTGGCACCACTTTTCGGCGAATGGTTCGGCGACGAACGCGTGCTGTGCGAGTGGTTCGCCCAGCTGGTCATGTACTCGATGACCGCGACGTTTACACAGAACTACGTGGATTTCGCCACCCTCGCCCAAGGCGTGCTACGCATGGTGGGCGCCGCCCACTCGGTGAGCCTCGGCGATGACGACCAGCGCCGGCTGAAGGCCGGTCTGCTCACGATGCCCGCGCACCCCGATGTCGCAGGTGGGCTTACACTGCTGCGCGACAACGGTTTGCGACTGATAACGCTCACCAATTCGCCGCCCAACCCCGACGGGCCGACGGCCCTGCAACATTCCGGCCTGGGTGAATTCTTCGAGCACCAGCTGAGCGTCGACGCATGCCGCGCCTTTAAGCCCGCCCCGGTGGTGTACCGCTACGTCTGCGACACACTCGGCGTCGCGCCGGGCGACTGCATGATGGTGGCGGCGCACGTGTGGGACGTGCTCGGCGCCCAGCACGTCGGTTACAGCTCGGCCCTGATCACCCGGCCGGGCAATCCGCCGCTGTTGGTCGACGGGCTGGCGCAACCGACCCTGGTAGTCGGCGACATCCGCGAATTGGCGCACCGTCTCGTCGACGCGCGAACGCAGTGACCCCGTAATCACCGACAGGAACGTGGCGATGCCAGCAGACATGCCAGCAGACATTGATGACGAGTACGACGTCGTGATCCTCGGCGCCGGACCCATTGGGCAGAACGCGGCCGAACGCGCGCGCGCCGCGGGCCTGCGCGTGGCCGTCGTGGAGCGGGAGCTCGTCGGCGGCGAATGCTCCTACTGGGCGTGCGTGCCCAGCAAAGCGTTGCTGCGCCCCGTCATCGCGCTCGCGGACACGCGCCGCGTCGACGGCGCCCGCGAGGCCGTGAGCGGTCACCTCGATGCGGCCGGGGTCTTCGGCCGGCGGGATCGTTACGTCACCGATTGGGACGACACCGGCCAGGCCGACTGGCTCGAGAACATCGGCGCGACCCTCGTCCGGGGCCACGGCCGGTTGACCGGCCCGCGACGGGTCGCCGTCGAGGCGCCCGGCGGCGCGCGGCTGACCTTGGCGGCCCGCCACGCGGTCGTGATCTGCACAGGCAGCCGGGCGGCGCTTCCCGACGTGCCCGGCATTAAGGAGGCGCACCCGTGGACCAACCGGCGCGCGACGGACAGCAGTGCCGTTCCGCGCCGGCTCGCCGTCGTCGGTGCCGGCGGCGTCGGGGTCGAAATGGCCACGGCGTGGCGCGGTCTGGGCGCCGAGGTGACTCTGCTGTCGCGTGGCTCGGGGTTGTTGCCGCGACTGGAGCCGTTCGTCGGAGAGATGATCCACCGCGGCCTCGCCGACGCCGGTGTCGACGTGCGCGTCGGCGTCTCGGTCGGTGCATTGCACCGAACCGACGGCGGCGAGGTGGTGGTGGAGCTCAGTGACGGCAGCCGACTGGTGGTCGACGAGATCCTGTTCGCCACCGGCCGCGCTCCCCTGACCGACGACATCGGGTTACAGACCATCGGGCTGGAGCCGGGCAGCTGGCTCGACGTCGACGACGCGTGCCGCGTGCGTGCCGTCGAGGACGGCTGGCTGTACGCCGCGGGGGACGTCAACCATCGGGCGCTGCTCACCCATCAGGGCAAATACCAGGGCCGCATCGCCGGATCGGCCATCGGCGCCCGCGCGAAGGGCGAACCGCTGGACACCCGCCCGTGGGGTGCGCACGCCACCACCGCCGATCACCACGCGGTGCCGCAGGCCTTCTTCACCGACCCCGAAGCCGCATCCGTCGGACTGACGGCCGAGCAGGCCGAGCGATCCGGTCACCGCATCCGCGTGGTCGACGTGGAGATCGGTGACGTCGTCACGGGGGCCAAGCTCTACGCCGACGGCTACACGGGCCGCGCACGGATGGTCGTCGACCTCGACAGCGGTTGCCCGCTCGGCGTCACACTGGTCGGCCCGGGCGTCGCCGAATTGCTGCACTCGGCCACCATCGCCGTCGCCGGCCAGGTCCCCGTCGACCGGCTGTGGCACGCCGTGCCGTGCTTCCCGACCATCAGCGAACTGTGGCTCAGACTGCTCGAGGCCTACCGCGACGCGTCCGCGCATAATTGAGCGATGGCCACCGCGGACGGATTCCACCCCGACTTCGACGACTCCACGACGCAGGTGGGGCGCACGCGGGTGCGCCACGTCAGGGCGTCGGAGATCAGCGCCGACACCGCGCAGTCGGAGGGCTTGCGGCGCTTCGCGGCGCTCTCCGGTCAATCGGTCGGCGCGGCGAAGCTCTGGATGGGCGAGACGCACGCGTCGCCGCGGTCCGCCTCGGCCAACCATCACCACGGTGACTCCGAGACCGCAATCTACGTGCGAAGCGGCAACCCGCACTTCGTGTTTCACGACGGCGTGGCGGAGGTCCGCATTTGCGCCGCGCCCGGGGACTACGTGTTCATCCCGCCGTTCCTGCCGCACCGCGAGGAGAACCCGGACCCGAGCACGCCCGCCGAGGTGGTGATCGCGCGCAGCACCCAGGAGGCCATCGTGGTCAACTTGCCCGAACTGTATCCGCTCGAGGGCGCTCAGTAGACGGCGATCTCGACGAGGTTACCGTCGGGATCGCGGCAGTAGTGCGACGTCATGTCGCCCAGGGCACCGCTCTTGGTCACCGGACCCGACACGATCCGCACGCCGCACTCGATCAGGTGCCCCCGCACGTCGTCCGGGCTGCTGGTGGTGATGAAACACAGGTCTTCCGAGCCGGCCGCCTCGACGGCCCCCGTGAACCAGGCGGGGTCGTCGGCCAGCGCGCCGATCGGGCGCAGGTTGATCTTCTGCTGGCCGAAACGCAGGGCGGTCCGCTTCGAGGGGCCGAACGTTTCCCGCCGCATGCCCAGCACCCGCTCGTACCACGCCGCGGTGGTTTCGACGTCCGCGCAGTTGATGACGATGTGGTCGAACCGCTCCACCGTGATTGCCACCGCTGACCCTCCTGACCGGTGCGCCCACGCAACCGTGAACGAATCCCCTTCGTCGCCAGGATAATCCGCGGCCGTCGACGGCGGCGCGTGCCCGTCCGGCGCGCACGCCGGTCGGTGTCGCGCTCAGCTGATTCTCAACTGATTCTTGGCTGACCCATGGCCCGACTCAAAGCGTTTCCAAAGTCGACGGCCGCACCATTGGTGTCATGACCGAACCCCTGTGCGCCAACCTCGTCGAACGTTACCTGCGCACCCGCGGGCGACGTTATTTCCGCGGTCACCACGACGGTGACTATTTCTTCGTGCTGCGCACCCACCCCGGGTCGTTGCACGTCCACCTCGAAATCTCACCGGCCCACGACGACGTGCTGATCATCCGCGTCACCCCCGGCCGCTACTTCCCCGCTGCCGACCGGCCCTGGCTGACCTACCTGTGCGACAGGTGGAACCGGCAAGAGCGCCAGGTGACGGCGATCGTGCACGGCTCGTGCGACCCGCAGCGCATCGGCGTGATGGCCCGCCGGTCGCAGTGGATCCGCAAGGGCGTGTCCTTCGACGACTTCGCCGGCCTTGTGGACCGCGCCGTCGCCGATGCGACCGAACTCTTCGGCGAGGCCGGCCCGGCCGAGGAGGCCCCGCGGGTCGACCAGCCGCTGCTGCGCGACGCCGGCTGACTCACCACCGGGTCGCGCCTCCCAATCCCCGTGTGACGGGCACCCTTTCGGTCCCGACCCCGTGTTGCGCGTCCGGTCCAACGCGGATATGGCGTTCTCCTAATAGAAGAGTAAGATATGCCGTCGGGCGGATGTTTGAGACCGGCGTCACACCGGCAACCACTGCGCCAGGAACACGACAGCGGGGAACCATGACGGGCAACGGTGCTGAGGCGGCGACGAACCACGAGACCGCCAAGTGGGATCCGGCCTTCACCCAACGGATCGTCGAGACCGTCGGGCCGGCGGTGCGCCGCTGGCACCGCGCCGAGGTCCGCAACATCCGCAACGTCCCCGCGACGGGCGGCGCGCTGGTGGTGTCCAACCACTCGGGCGGCATGCTGACGCCGGACGTGCTGGTGTTCTCCCCCGCGTTCTACCGGGCCTTCGGTTACGACCGGCCGGTGTATACGCTCGGCCACTACGGGCTGTTCATCGGACCGCTCAACGGGTGGTTGCGGCGGGTCGGCGTCATCGAGGCGAGCCGGGAAAACGCCGCTGCAGCACTGCATTCCGGAGCCGTCGTGCTGGTCTTTCCCGGCGGCGACTACGACTCCTACCGGCCCACCTTCCGCGCGAACACCATCGACTTCAACGGCCGCACCGGCTACGTCAGGACGGCGATCGAAGCGGGCGTGCCCATCGTGCCGGCCGTCTCGATCGGCGCCCAGGAGACGCAACTGTTTTTGACCCGGGGGAACTGGCTGGCCCGCAAGCTGGGCCTGACCAAGGCACGCATGGACATCCTGCCGGTCAGCGTCGGCGTTCCCTTCGGCCTGAGCGTCATCTTCCCGCCCAACCTGCCGCTGCCGGCCAAGATCGTGACCGAGGTGCTCGAGCCGATCGACGTGACCGCCCGCTTCGGCCAGCACCCCGACATCGACGAGGTGGACGCCCACGTGCGGGGCGTCATGGCGGCCGCGCTGCACCGGTTGGCCGGCGAGCGCCGGCTGCCCATCCTGGGTTGACTCGGGCGGGGACGTGGCGCGTGAGACGACTCAACGGCATGGACGCGATGCTGCTCTACAGCGAGACGCCCAACCTGCACACGCACACCCTCAAGGTCGCGGTCATCGACCCCACCGACGGCCCCGGCGACTTCGGCTTCGACGCGTTCCGCCATCACGTCCGTCGCCGCCTGCACCTGTTGGAACCGTTGCGCTACAAGCTGATTGACATTCCCTGGCACCTGCACCACCCGATGTGGCAAGAGGACGCCGAGGTCGATTTGGACTACCACCTGCGGCGGGTGCGGATCCCGGCGCCGGGGGGCCGCCGCGAATTGGACCGCGTCATCGGGGAGGTGGCGTCGACCCCGCTGGACCGCGGCCGCCCGCTGTGGGAGTTCCACTTCGCCGAGGGCCTGTCCGGCGGGCGGTTCGCGCTGATCGGAAAGATCCACCACGCGCTCGCGGACGGTGTCGCGTCGGTGAACCTGCTGGCCCGCGCCATGGACCTCAAGGACGGCGCCACCGACGAACGCGACAACGACGAGGCGGGCGTCACGACGTCGACGGCCGACCTGTTGCGCGCGGCCGCCCGCGACCACGCCCGCCAACTGGCCCGGCTGCCGGGGCTGCTGCGCGACACCACCGTGGGGATGGTGCGGGTGCACCGCCGGTCCAAGGAGCGCGGCGAGCACCCCGACCTCGCCGACGCGTTCGCCGCCCCGCCGACGTTTCTGAACCACGTGGTGTCGCCACGGCGCCGTTTCGCCACCACCCCCTTGCCGCTGCCGCAGGCCAAGGCCGCGGCCAAGGCCCTCGGCATTACGATGACCGACCTGGTGCTGGCGACGGTCGCCGGCGCGCTGCGCGAGCTGCTGCTGGCCTACGACGGGGCCGCCGACCGGCCGATCATCGCCTCGGTGCCGACGGCCACGGACAAGTCCGACCGGATCAGCGGCAACGAGATCTCCGGGCTGTCCATCTCGCTGCCGGTGCACGTGCCCGACCCGGCCGAGCGGGCCCGGCTGGTCGCCCTGGCCACCGCGATCGCCAAGGAGGACCACGAAATCCTGGGTCCCGAACTCTACGGGCGGCTAATGGCCTACCTGCCGACGGCGATCGCGCCGGCCGCGTTCCGGTGGCTGGGCGTGCGGGATGCGCCGAACAAGCTGATGAACGTCGCGGTGTCCAGCGTCGTCGGGCCGCGGGAGCGCGGTCACTTCGGCGGCGCCGCGGTCACCGAGATCTACTCCACGGGGGTGCTGTCGCCGGGCGCCCCGGTCAACATCACCGTGTGGAGCTACGTCGACCGGCTCGGGGTGGCGGTCCTCACCGACGACCAGACCTTTCGCGACCCGCACGAGGCGACCGACGCGATCAGCAAATCGTTCGCCGAATTATGCGCCGCCGCAGGCGTTTCCGGTCAGACCGCGAGCACCGAGTCGAGGACAGAGTAGAACAGGCCCAGGCCGTCGTCCGACGGGCCGGTCAGCGCCTCGATCGCGTGCTCCGGATGCGGCATCAGCCCGACGACGCGGCCGTTGGCCGAGCTGATGCCGGCGATGTCGTTCAGCGATCCGTTCGGGTTCTCGTGGTAGCGGAACACCACTCGGCCCTCGCCCTCGAGCTCGTCGAGCACGTCCGCCGGGGCCACGTAGCGCCCCTCACCGGACTTCAACGGCACCAACAGGTCCGCGCCGTCCTCGAACCGCGACGTCCACGCTGTCGACGTGGACGCCACCCGCAGCCACATGTCGCGGCACAGGAAGTGCAGGCCGACGTTGCGGGTCAGGGCGCCGGGTAACAACCCCGCCTCGCACAGCACCTGAAACCCGTTGCAGATGCCCAGCACCGGCATCCCGCGCCGCGCGGCGGCCACCACCTCGCCCATCACCGGGGCGAATCGGGCGATGGCGCCGGCGCGCAGGTAGTCGCCGTAGGAGAAGCCGCCGGGCACCACCACGGCGTCCACGCCGCGCAGGTCGGCGTCGGCGTGCCACAGGTTGACCGCCTCGGCGCCCACCCGCCGCGCCGCCCGAGCCGCGTCCACGTCGTCGAGCGTGCCGGGGAAGGTGATGATGCCGATCCGCGTCGTCACTGCGCCTCCCGGCTGATCGTC
>NZ_LZKC01000369.1:0-24690 GCF_001672685.1 Mycobacterium sp. E2462 | reverse complement strand
CAGCCGCCGTCGGGACGAATTGCGTTGTCGGATAATTCAACCCACGCGGGCCAGCAGTCGCCGCCACCGCCGCCCGGCTTCAACGAGGCGCAGACGCAGGAACGGCCGATACCGCCGATACCCACGCCGCTGCCGCACCACGACGACCACCCAACCGATCCCGGCCGACCGCGCGAGCGTGACCCGGGCGGCGCACTGCCGCCGTCGGAGTCGACGCAACCCGCCTATCGATTCGACCCGGATCCATTCGACCCGTTCGGAGAGGGAGCCTGATGCGACGATTCCTGATAGTGGGGTGTGGCGGTTCCGGGGGTGCGACGCTGTCCCTGATGATGGACCAGCTGCGTTCCGAGCTGCACGCCGCGGGGATCGAAAAGCTGCTCGACGGTTGGCAATTCGTCCACATCGACGTGCCCAGCGCGGCGGAGTCGGGGCCCGAGGGCCTGGCCAACGTCCCCGCGCAGGGCGGCAGCTACGTCGGCTGCGGCCCGCAGGGCAGCAGCTACGCCGTGCTCGACGGTGCGCTCTCGCAGCGGCTGGCGGCGGAGTCGGCGTTGGACACCATCGCCACGTGGGCCCCTCGCAACCCCCAGGAGGTGTCGATCCCGATCTCGGCGGGGGCCGGGCAATACCGGGCGATCGGACGAATGATCACGCTCAGCAAGGCCGCCGAGATCCATGCGCGCCTGCAAGCCGCGTGGGACAGGCTGTTTCGCGTCGAGACCATCTCGGAGATGTCGACCGTCGACGTGCCCGGCATGGGCCGCTTCGATCCCAACGAGCCGCCCCTGGTGCTGGTGGTGTCGTCGATGGCCGGCGGCGCGGGCGCCTCCATGGCGCTCGACGTGTGCCGGCTGCTCACCCTCGTCACCGGCCTGGACCCCCGGCTGATGGGCGTGTTCATGGTGACCCCCGACATCTTCGACTCGCTGCCGCAGAGCGCGATCATCGGCGTGCGAGCCAACGCGCTGGCGATGCTCGGCGAGATCGTGGCCAGCCAGGCCGGCGCCGCCCGCGAGCACGACGTCCGGATCCTGCGGGCGCTGGGCCACCATCACGGTGAGGGGGAACCGATTCCGTTCGCGCGGGTGTTCCCCGTGGGCCGCTACATCGGCGCCGACCGCACGCTGTTCGGTGACGGCTCGCAGTACGCCGTGTACCGCGGCCTGGCCCGCGGGCTGGCCGGCCTGATGATGAGCGGCCGGGCCAGCGACCAATTCGTCGCCTACGACCTGGGCAACACCGCCTCGCCCGTCGGCGACCGCGACCTGCTGGGCTGGGGCATCTCCTCGTGGGACGTCTTGCCCTGGGGCACTTACGGCTTCTCGAGCCTGAGCATGGGCCGTGACCGCTACGCCGAATACGCCGCGCAGCGGCTGGCCCGCAGCTGCGTCGACAAGCTCCTCGAGGGGCACATGCAGAAGGGCAACCCGGCCTCGAGCACCGAGCAACTGGACTCCCTGCTGTCCAGCCAGTGGGCGGTGCTGTGCGGCGAACTGGGTCTGCCGCCCAGCGCCGGTGACGAGCAGACCCGGGTCAGCCAGCTGGGCCGCTGGATCGGCACCCAGGCCTTCGCCGCGGAGACCGTCGCCGCCACGGTCAACGGGCTGATCGACCGGCAGCTGCGCAACCAGCTGCCCAACCCCGAGGGCGTTGCCGCCGAGCAGTGGGTGCCGATGATGCGCCAGGCCGTGCTCAACCGGCGCGCCGAGCTGACCCGGGCGTGCGCGGATGCCGCCTACGCCTTGGCGTTTCAGTGGCACCAGGACTTCGCCGGCCGCCTCGACAAGGTGGTCGGCGCCGCCATCGCAGGGTTGGGCCTGCCGTTCGCCCGCGAGCTGGTCGACCAGCTGCGCCGGCACATCGACGACCACCTGTCCGCCGGCGTGGCGAGCCTGGGCACCATGGGCCCGTCGGACATCGTGGCGATCTCCCCGCAGGTCGACGCCGGGCTGCGGTCGCTGCACGGCGTGATGACCAACGCCGACCAGGTGGTCGCGGCCGTGCTCGACGGGTTCCGCGCGACGGTGCGCCGGCAGTTGTTCGCCGACGCGGCCACCCGGATCGCCGACGTGATGCGGGTGCTGGGCATCGAGTTGCTGGTGCCGCTGCGCGACCGGCTCAGCGAGGCGATGATCCAGCTGGAGCAGGCCCGCTCCGAGCCGCCGACCGACGTCGGGCTGGCCCGCCTGTCCACCGATCAGTACGCCGCCTGGCCCGCCGACGCCGACGAGCTGGTGCCCAGCCGGTTCGCCGAGGCCAACAACGAAGTGCTGCTAATCAATTCGACGGCGTTCAAGGGCCGCTACGAGGCGGACCTGCCGAAGGCGGTGGCCGGGGCCAATGCGATGATCCCGTTGCAGTCGGCCATCGAGGAGGCCACCGTGCGGGTGATCTCGGGGGAGTGGCAGACCACCGGCGGCGTGGCCGCGCCCGGCGGGCTGATCGAGCGGACCGCCACCTGGGTGACCCGGGCGCTGGGCACCGACCCGGAGACCGGCCGCGCGCGGGTCCCGTCGATCGCCCAGTTCGACATCCACACCCGGCCGGTGGAGCTGCTGCGCCGGGCCCGCCTGTACGTCGAGCGGCCCGGGGAGTCCTTCGCCGAGTTCTGCAAGGTGTCGCTGCGCGACTACGTCCAGGGCGCCGGCGCGTCGGAGTCGGAGCTGGTGGGCCGCCGCCGCGACATCGCCACCAAATTTGCCGAGGCGCTGTCCCTGGCGCGGCCGCTGGCCAGCGTCAACGACCAAGCGCTGCAACGGGTTCATCCCGGGCAGCAGACCGAGTACCGCTACAAGTTCTCCGAGATTCCCTTCGCCGGCCAACCCGTCGACAAGGACCTGTTCGAAGTGCTGCGCAACAATCCGCGCATCGACCAGGCGAGCAAGGACAACTACGGGCGTTCGCTGTCCGACGAGGACAGCGTGACCCGCATCGACATCTTCGGGTCCTACCCGAACTATTCGCCGCTGGCGTTCGACTCGGTGCTCAAGCCGGCCGCCCAGCAGTGGGCGCAGACCGCCGGCCCGGGCCGGGGCTCGTTCTGGCGGTTCCGGCGTTCCCGCCCGCTGCCGGCGTCGCTGCCGATGACCGACGAGGAACGCCGCGCCATGACGGCCGGCTGGTTCGTGGGTCAGCTGCTGGGGCGCATCCAGATCCCGGCGTCACCGTTCACCGAGCCGGTGCGCATCTACGACGGGGACAGCGGTCAATGGCTGAACTTCCCCAACCCGCTGCTCACCCCGCCGTCGGCCTTCACCGCGTCCTACGACTGGTTGCCCGCGGTGCTCGAGTCAATCCTGTTGGCCATCGCGCAGTCTCACGAACCGCCGGTGATGCGGTCGCTGCGACCCTACAGCGTGCTGCGGGAACTTTACGATGCGCACTCGCAAGACCCGCGCAGCGGCATCGTCGCGTTGTCCGCGCAGGAACTGTTGCGGGAGTTCCTGCGTACCGGCGCCGGCACGCCGGGCGTGCAGTCGCGGGTGCCCGGGATCGCCGACGCCCCCACCGCCGAGGCGCGGGCCGCCGCGGCGGTCGAATGGCTGACCACCATTCGCGACGTCGCCGCCCAATACCTGCCCGCCGACATGCCGGGCGCGACGCCCGGCGGCGCCTTCACCACGGTGCCGACGCGCACCACCGCGTCGAACACCCCGATCTTCCGCGACCTGGCCCCCGACGTGTACGCCGCCACCGGCGGCCTGATCGACCTGATCCAGCGCGAGGCCGAGGCGCTCGCGGCCGGCGCCGACGCGGCCGGGCGCCCGGTGCACGACGGCGGCGCACCCGTGGTGATTCCCGAGGGCGGGACCTTTTGACCATGGCCGCTCCCGCCGACGCCGCCCTGACCGTCCTCGTGGCGCCCCATCGCCACACCGACGAGTTGATCGGCGTGCTCAACGACTACAGCGCCGCCGGGCTGCTGGGCGCCTTCGTCTGGGTGGACGCGGACGACGCCCGCGGACCGGCCACGACCGCCACGATGGTTCGCGACGGCAGGCCCGAAGTTGTTGTGCTGCAACAGGTTCTGAGTGCCAAGCCGTATCAGCGGGTGCGGGTGGCGGTGCTGGTGCCCCTCGACGCCCCGGCCGAGCAGCGGGCGCCGCTGGCCGCCGAGCAACACGTCGAGCAGGTGGTGCGCAGCACCGCGCGGGGCGCGGGCGTGACGCTGCTGCGGATGCTACTGACCACCGGGCGCGGCGCAGCGAGCCAGTCCGATCTGTCGGTAGTGGTCGAGGGGTGGCACAACCTGCTTGTCGCGCCGGAGGATTCGCCCGCGCCGGGGCTGGGCGCGGTGCCCTGGGGCCAGCTCGCCGAGCCGCTGGATCTGGCCCAGCGCGCCGCGCCGGTGGTGGCGGCGATCGCCGGGCTGTGGGCCGACGTGCAGCAGACGCCCTTCGACAGCGTCGAGATTCTTCCCGGGCAGACCGTGCGAACCGTGCGGGCGTTCTACCGCAGCCTCGACACCGCCGACGTGGAGAAGCGGCTGCGGGCGCGGTTGTTCGACCCGGGCGGTCGGCTGCCGCTGCCGCACGGCGGCCAGGTGCCGGTGCTCTACCTCGAGGACGTGGCCGCGGCCGGCCAGGCGATGGCCCGCGCGCTGTGGACCAAGCATCGCGACGTGCTGCGCGGTGCCCGATTGGGCGACGACGCCGTGCCCACCCAGGCGATCTCCATCTGGGCGGCGCTGAAGATGTTCCTGCGGTTCATGGGCGGCGCGCTGCGCAACGCGCCGTCGGCGTGGCTGTCGGCGGTCAAGGGCTCGGTGTCGGCGGTGCTCGCCTCGACCGTGCAGGGCACCGTCTTCGGCGGGCGGGAGTCGGCGTTCTCGGTGGTCACCAGCAACCAGCCCGCCGACTGGCAGGACCTGGGGCGCAGCGCCGACTCGCTGAACGCGGCCCTCGGCGGACCGGGCGGCGGCGGCCACCTCGCGCAACAGGACCTGAGCCCGCTGTGGACAGACTTCGTCAACGGCGCGCTCACCCTCGCCGACGGCGGGCGCCGCGCCAAGGGACTCGAGCCCATTCACGTAGGTTCCGGCGTCGGGGTTTTGGCGAACGCGGCCGACGTCGTGCCCAGCCGCGCGGACCGGTTCACCGCGATCCCGACGTCGCTCGCCGCGGTCATCGGGGTCAGCGAGCTGGAGCCGGCCGACGTGCTCGGCGTCGCAGATCTGCGGCAGCGGCTGCAACGCGCCTACTCCGATCCCGCTGCCGGGGTGGAGGCCCGCGGCGCGTCGACCGAGCTGGATCGTTGGCAGCAGCACGCGTCGAGAAGCTACGCCTGGCAGGCGGGTTCGATCCTGGCCGACTTCCTGGGCCGGGCCCGCGCCGAGGTCGCGCAGATCGCCGAGCAGATCCAGCGCGCCGCCGGCGAAATCTCGATCGACGAACGGGTGCGCGCCCGCCAGCAGGCGATCAGCACCATCCTCGCGACCCTGACCTGGGCGACGCTCGGCGTGCTCGTCGTGCTGACCGGCGTCGCCGTCGCCGGATTCGCCGGCTGGACGTTCACGCTGGTCACCGGTGGGGTGCTGCTGGGGCTTTACATCCTGGTCTCGCTGGCGCTGTTCCTGTTCGCCCAGCGTGACCTGTTCACGCTGATGAATCTGCAGAAATCGCAACAGAACCGGCTCGAGCTGATGCACGCGAACCTGCAGAACGCGCTGCAGGACGTGAGCCGGCTGTCCACCGCCTACGGGCAGTTCCTGTCGTGGTGCCGGGCGCTGGGACCGGTGCTGCGCGCGCCGTTCGGCCCGGCCCCCGCGGGACGCCCGACCGCCCCGCTGATCGCCGACGGCCTGCCGCGCTGCGCGCAGATCGGTGTCGCCGACCCCGGTCCCGAACGGGCCGACGACGCGGCCCACGCCATTCAGCGCCGCCTCTATTCGCTGGGTTGGCTGACCAAGCCGTGGCAGGACATGGTCGGCCACGCCGCAGCCCGGCTGCGGGAGGAACCCGAAATGCTCTACCGCATGCCGGGGTTCCGCACGGGCTCCGGCCTGGACCAATGGTCGGAGGCCGTGGCCGCCGGGCACGTCCAGTCCACCGGAGCCGACGCGCTGTGGCAGCGCGTCGAGCAGATGTTCGCCAGCGACGACGGCGTCGGATCCGCGCTGACGGGTGCCGTGCTGGCCCCCGCGGCGGGCCAGCATATTCCGGCTGGCCAGTTCTCGGCCGGGGTCGTCGACCATCGGCCGGGACACGCCGCCCCCTTCGACGGCTCGGTGTTCACCGACGCGGCGATGACTGCGGGCCGCAGCGCGGTGGCCATCGACACCGCGACGCTGACCCGCACCGGGCTGGGATATCGGGCGGCGGTGGTCCAGGCCAGCGACGGCCTGGCGCCCTACGACTTCGCGCTGTTCGAGCTGCCCGTCGCGGCACCGTCGGCCCTCGACACCGACGCCACCTCAGTAATCACCCACACCGACCACCGGGACGTGCCGCCCGGCGGGGATCTAGTGTTCTGAGATGCCCGATCCGCAGCACACCGGCGACGCCGACGACCGCCGCCTCGACGCCCTGATCGCCTGGCGGCAGCGGCTCATCGACGCCGGCAAGGTCTCCAAGGCGGGTTTCAAGGAGACGCACCTGCGGCTGATCCTGCGTTCCGGGCGCACCGACGTCGACCAGATCCGGGCGATGCTGCCCGGGTCGGTCGCCGAGTACGCCCAGGAGTTGGCAGCCGTTCTCGCCGAGGTGGATTCGCACGCCGAGCCCGGCCGGCACCACCGGCCGGCGCCGCTGTCGGCCGTGGAACCCGGCGACCGCGAGTCGACCGCCGTCACCGCGACGGGTGAAACCCCCGCGGCTGCAGACCACTTACAGTTGCAGGCAACCGATTTCGCGGCATACACCTTCGCCGAGCAGGCCGGCCCGGTGGCCGCCGTCACGGTTCGCCCGCGGCGCGGCGCAGAGGGCGACGCCGGCTGCGAGCTGACCTGGCCCGCGTACCCGGCCGCCGGCGCGGTCGTGGTCTACCGACTGGTCAGCCAGGACGACAACGCGCCGTATTCCCCCGACCGGGCCCGCCTGATCGCGGTGACGCCGGGAACCGGTGCGGCCGACGACGCCCCGCACACCGCCGCGGTGCGCTACTACCAGGTGTGGGTCAACGTCGGCCAGACGCAGTCGGAAGCGCTTGCGGCGCAGCCGATCAAGCACGCCGAAGGGGTGCTGGTCAGCCCGGTACGCGACTGCGTGGTCCGCCAGGACAACGGCACCGTGATCGGCAGCTGGACGGTGTACCCCGCGGTCAGCACGGTGTTCGTCTCCCGCGTGCTGGCCGACGAGGCCGGCCGCGAAGGACCGCAGCACCGCATCCTGCTCGACAGGGACAACCGCGCCGGCTTCGTCGACGCCGACGCGGTGCCGGGGCAGCGCTACGTCTACCGCATTCGGGCCGCAGTGCCTGTGGACGGCGTGCTGCGGCTGTCGGCGCCCGTCGACGCCGATGCCGAAATCGCCGCCGTGCTGGCGCCCGTCAGCGACCTCTCGGTGACGGCCGCGGGCTCGTCGGACAGCTTCGAGCTGACGTGGCAACCGCCCGCCGCGGGCGAGGTGGTCATCTATCGCAGCCAGACCGGCCCGGCCGCCGGTGCGGACGTCACGGAACTGCCGGAATCCGCGCTCGAACAGATCGGGCTGACGCCCGAGCTCAGGCTGACCCAGCCCATCACGCAGCGCCTCGATTCCGGTGGGCGGCCGCGGTCGATGATGTCGGGGGTTTCGTGGCCGACGGAGTGGAGCCGCGCCTACTTCACCCCGGTCACCGTGCTAGCCGGGCGGGCGCTGGTGGGCAAGACGGTCGGCTCGGTGCGCACCGGCGTCATCCGCGACGTCGAGCTGGCCGAGTACTGCAACAAGCAGGTTCTAACCTTCGACTGGCCGCAGGGCGCCGCCCTGGTCGTGGTGTACCTGGCGCCCAAGGGCTATGACCCGCGCAACGGCCTGACGGGGACGTCCTACGAGATCACCGTCGAGCAGTACGAGAAGTACGGCGGCCTGCAACTGCCCAACGGCAAGCTGCCGGTGGGCGGCTGCTCGCTGCACCTGGCGCCGGTGGCCTTCTCGGCCGGGCGCCGCGCGATGGGGGCGGTGCGCAGCCTCGAGTATGCGGGTCTGCTGCGGCTGCAATACGCGGTGCGGCTCAACCGCGACCCGCAAGGCTTTCCCTCGCACGCCACCATCTTCATGCGCTCCGAATACGAGGTGCCGGGGTCCCCGGCGTTCGTGTTGATCAACCACCCGGACCGAATTCCTTTGTCGCCCACCGACGGTGAGGCGCTGGACGCCGCACCGCTGGACGCCCAGGGCGGCCTGGCGGCCACGCCGTCGAAGGAGCTGCGCTGGTCCGCGCTGACCACCGCCGGTACCGCAGAGCCCTGGGCCGTGGATCTGCGCGGGCGGCGCGGCTGGATCCGGCTGTTCGTCAACACGCCGTCGGCGGCGCGGCTGCGCACCATCGCGCTGCTGGATCCGCCCGTCTACAACCTGCGGCTGAACCCGGTGGCGCCATGACGGCCCGCTTCGGCCAGCTGGCGTACACGAGCTTCGACCGGCCCGGGGGCGCCGGTGGCTGGCAGGTCAAGCAGACCACCGGCGACCTGACGCCCGACGAGACGCAGCGGCTGGTGTCGGCGGTCAAAACCGTCTTCCCGCTGGTGGAACCGCTTCCGGACTATCCCAGCGAGCAGCAGCTCGACGCGGCGCCGCGCCGGCTCGAGTACCGCCGGTGGGGTGGCCCCGACGCGTCGGCCGCGGGCTACTGGCACACGTCGCCCGCGGGCGCCGACAGCACCGGCCGCCCGGGCAACGTCTTCGCCCACGTGCTGCTGGACCGGGCGCCCGACGCCGCGCCGCGGCTGCGGCCCATCCAGCGGTGGGGCGCCCCCGACTGGTTGCGGCCCTTCGGTTCCGCGGCCGTGGGGCGCGCCGTCCTGCCGGCCGAGCCGCCGGGCGCCGCCGATGCGGTCACGAAGGACAGCATCGTCGCGTTCGCGCTGGACACCGACACCTGGCGGCTGGGCACCCTGCTGGGGCTGCTGGACGCGGTCGCGGCGGCCCTCGACGGCGGCCCGCCCGTCGCCCTGGGCACCCTGTCGGTGCACACGGCCGCGCAGTGGATCGGCCTGGTCAGCTTCCTGATGTCCCCGGGCACCGCCGCGACCCTCAACTTCAGCACATTCGACCGCGCCGACCAGCTCGGCCCCGCCCAGCACGCCATCGCGCATCTGGCCGCGGTGCCCGTCGGTGACCTGGACCGCCTCGCAGACGGTTTCGTCGTCATCGACGAAACCGCGACGCTGTCGCTGGGGGAGTTGGGCGGTGACCCGCACCGCACCGCGGCCGGTCAGGCCATCGAGGTCACCCCGTGGTCGGTGATGGCGCAGGAGGCGCTGCTCGACCCACGCTCGGCGCGCACCGTTCTCGACACCCTCGATCGCTACGCCGCCCAGACCGACGACCGTGGCCTGCACCCCGCCTGGCCGCTGGCCGTCACGATCGCCGCGGACCAGGACTTCGCCGCGGCGCATCCGGAGGCCCGCACGGTGCTGGCCGCCCATTCACCGGCCGGCATCACGCCCGGTTCTGAAGCGGAAACCCTTGTCGACGAATCGCTTTCGGCCCTGGTCGGCGACACCACGGCGGACGCGTGGAAGGCGGCCGAGCAGGACCTGCCCGGCTTCGCCGGTGAGCACGCCGCGTTGACCTATCTGTGCCGGGCGGTCGGCGACGACACCTGGCTGGACCAACTGGGGCCGATCCCGGTGGGCCCACGCACCTATCACGGCCGCCGCGTTCCCGCGCCGGTGTCCGACGCCCTCGGCCCGGCGCTGCAGCGCGCCGGCGCGACGGGCGACCCGCAACGACTGCTCAAGTTGGCGGATCTGTTGCTGCGCAGCGGAATTGACGACGAGCGTCTGGGCCACGCCTTGACGGCACACGTGGCGGGACAATTGGCCGACCCGGCTGCCGGCCCCACGCTGGCGCGACGGCTCGGCCCGCGGGTCGGGCCCGAGGCCCGGATAGCGGCCGCCGCCGCGACCCTGCGCGCCCACGCCGACGGACCGCTGAGCGACGCCGTGCTGGACTGGTTCGCCGACGGATCTGCCATGCCCACCGCCGCCGAGCTGCGCGCCGCGCGGCCCTGGGACGCCGCGTTCACGCGAGCGGCCGTCCGTGGCATGCACGGCGAGCGGACCGCCTCGAGCGGCGGGGCAGACCCCTTCGTGGAGTTGTGGTGGGCGGCGACCACCGCGTCGCCGCGCCGCGATGAGCTTGCCGCCAGCCGGGTTTGGGAACCTGTGCAACTGCTCGCGGTCGGCGGGGCAGCGCTGAGCACCGCGGCGCTGCTGCCCACCTTGCTGGGCGCGCCCGACGGCGAAGCGCTCACCGAGTTGGCCGACGCGGTGGTGACCGCGAACGCCGACGACCTCGCGGTGGCGTGCGCGGCGGTGCGTGTCGTCGGCGCCGCGGAGTGGGTGCAGCGCGGCTACATCACCAGCCACCAGCGGGCGTACGCCAAGCTGTGGGACACGGCCCTGGCCGAGTTCGCCACCAACGGCATCCACGACGACTGCGCGGTGCGCCTGACGGTGCTGTGCGCCCTCGCCGTCATCGCCGGCCAGCCGCGCCCCGCCCGGGTGGGGCCGCTGGCCGCCGACCAGGCTGTGGCCGCCTCGGCCGCCGAGCGGCTGCTGGCCCTGGTCGACGGCGGCGTGATCGCCGCCCCGGACGTGGTGGCGGCCAGCCTGTTACGCGCCGACGCGCCTGGCGACGGCGTGGACGGTGTGGTGGCGGGCGCGGTGACCCGGCTGGTCGACGGAGGGTACGTCGGCGAGGACGCCGAGGAGAGCGTGCTGGCGGCCATGCTGCGCATGGCCGGCACGGGCGCCGACGGGTCCGCGCCGCGCCGCTACCGAAAGGCGGTGCACGCGTTGCTGTCCCGCCGCACCGAGGGCCGGCCGCCTCTGGCCGCGCCACCCGCGCAGATGTGGAGGACTCGCTGATGCCGATCTACGCCCTCACCGCCCGCAATCAACGCGCGAATATCCCCGCGGGTCCGCTGTCCATCACCATCAGCGGCGCGGTGCACGACGCCGCCCTGGACATCCAGGCCGCGCCGGCGCAGCCCGTCGTGCGGTCCAGCCCCCAGCACGTCGTGGTGCCGTCCCTCGCCGGCCCGCTGACGGTCGCGGTCCGGCCGGCGTTCTCCACCCAATTCGGGCCGGGAACCGTCGTGCATCTGGCCATCGCCCACGACATCCCGGGCGAGGCGGACCCCGTCCAGGTGTTGTTCGATCCGGTCGACGTCAGCGGGGACACCACGGTCGTCTTCGCCGAACTGCGCCCGGTCGGCCCCTACATCGAGGTGGTGGTGACCGCGACCGCCGACACGGCCCTGAGCCCCCTGGCCGCAGCCGCGCGCACCTCCGCGCGTCGCCTCATCGGGCGGGACCGCAGGCGGGCCAACGCCGATCTGGTTGTCGCACTCAACAGTTCGGCGTCGATGCGGCCCTGGTTCGCCGACGGCAGCGCGGCCGCGGCCACCGACGTGGTGACGGGGGTGGCCGACGCGCTAGGGTTCCGCGACGTCGCGGCGGTGCTCGTGGGCGCGGACGTCACCAAGGTGTCCGCCGCGGCGACGGGGCTCGCGGACGCGGTGCGCCAGGCGCGGCCTCGCTGGTCGGCGGGCGCACGCTGGTCGCGGCTGCGCGAGGACGTCGCCACCGTGGCGTGTTCGGACTTCCCGACCTCGGGGATACACCAGGGTTTCGCGCTGTTGGCGTTGTCCGATGACCGGCGGGTCAGCGGGCCGCGGTTGCCGGCCCCGCGCCCCGGTCAGGACGCCACCGCGGAGCTGCTGGCGCACGCCCCGGTGCTCGACGAGGTGACGGCCGGGCTCGTGCGGGCGTTGACATGACCGCCCCCGTTGCCCAGGTGACCATGACGAAGTGCCCGCGCTGCTTCGCCATCCTCAACCCCGACCACCACCTATGGACCCTGGCCCCCGCCAGCGGCTCGCCCCGCTACTTCGACGAGGTGGGCTCGGCGTTCCTGGGCGCGCAGGCCGACATCGGGCCGATGTTCCGGTGGGACCGGCCGCCCGGGTTCGCCGGTCCGCCACCGCCGCAACTCGCCGGGCAGGCGCTGCGCGGCCCGGTGTTGGAAATCTGTCCCACCTGCCATTTCACGCTGCCCGAGCGGTGGCGCGACGGGCAGGCTTACTGCATCGCGATGGCCGGCGCCCGCGCCACCGGCAAGAGCCTCTACATCGGCGTCCTGGTTCGGCAGCTCCAATTGCTTTGCGAGCAACTCGGTTTCGCGATGACGCCGGCGACTCGTTCGACGGCCACCGCCTACTCCACGCACTACGAGACGCCGCTGTACGTGCAGCGCGGCCTGATCCCCCCGACGCCGACGATGATGACCCAGACGTCCACCCAGCGTGAGCCGCTGATCTTCAGCCTGGGCATGTGGCACGGCGTGCAGCGCTATTTGGTGCTGCGCGACGTCGCGGGGGAGGACATGGAGTCGGGCAACCTGCATTCGGCACCGTTTCGGTTCTTCAGCAACGCCGAAGCCGTGTTCTTCATGTTCGATCCCCTTCGCGTGCAATCCATTCGGGACCAACTGCAAGACCTGCTGCCGCCGCAGACCGTCAGCGGCGGTGACCCGCGTGACGTGCTGAACAACGTGATGATGGCCATCGGTGGCGGCGAGCCACGCCTGGCCGTCATCTTGTCGAAGTTCGACGCCCTGCGCGCGTTGCGTGACGTCGACGGGTCCGAGTGGAGCATGGTCATGTCCAACGCGGGGGCCGCCTACCTGCGTGACCCGTCCGACTCGGTCCTCTACGACGACAACGACGGGCAGCTGCTGCACGAGGAGGTGCGCAGCCTGCTCACCCGGCTCAACGCCGGGTCCATCATCGCCGCGGTCGAAAACCCTTCGACGCCAAGGCGCTTGCGGCACCGGTTCTTCGTCGTGTCGGCTCTGGGGCAGCCGCCCAGCGGCCAGCGGCTGCACGCGCGGGGCATCGCACCGTTCCGGTGTGTCGACCCGGTCCGTTGGGTCACGTCCAGTTTCGGCGTCCTGTAGCGCGGGGTTGAGCGCATGAGCCATCCATTCGGTCCGAACCCGTTCCAGACGGGACCCGCTCCGGGGTTGCCGCCGCAACCACCTCCGGCGCCGCCGCGCGAGGAGGTCAACGCGCTGGCGACGCTGTCGGTGATCTTCGCGTTCGTGTTCGCCCCCGCCGGTGCGTTGTTCGGACACCTCGGGCTCGCGCAGGTCCGGCGGACCGGGCAGCGGGGCCGCGACCGCGCCCTGGTGGGAGTGACGCTGTCCTACGTCGTGCTCACGGCCGCGGTGGTCGCCCTGGTCGTCGGCTCGGTCCTGCCCGACGCGCCGCCCGCCCGCACCGCCGCCCCGGCCACCACGACCGCCGCGCCATCCACCACCACCGCGACCACGACCGCCGCCGCGCCGCCACCGCCTCCTGCCGTGGCGCCGGCCGATCTCGAGGGACTGTTGCCCAGCCTCGACGACGTCAGAAACATCGCCGGTGACCAGAACCTGAAGGGCGACGACCCGGTGCGCCAGCTCGCGCCGCTGAATTCCAAAGACGCCGGCTACGATCCGCCCGACTGCGCCGTCACCGTTGCCGTCGGCGTCGGCGAGGTGTACACGGTCCAACCCGTTCAGGGCATCTTCATGACCGGCTACTTCGACCTGCAAAACGCCGGCAACCCACGCGGTTCGGTCCAGTCGGTCGCCGCGCTCGCGGACGCGGCGGCGGCGCGCACCCAACTGACCAACCTGCAGTCGACCTGGGCGCGGTGCGCCGGCGCTGGCCTCAAACTCACCTATCCGGACACGCACCGCACGGTCGGATTTGCGGTCGATCCGCCCGCTGATTCCGGGGGCGGCGTCGTCACCATGGAGGTCCGCACCCAGGGGCAGCCGGTGCGATTCGTCCTCGCGATGGCCGCCAAGGACAACGTGTTCGTCGAAGTGCGCGCGAGCGCCACCGCGTCCGAACGGGCACACCGGGCCGCCCTGGACGTGGTCAATTACGTGCTCGGCAAGATCCCGGGCTGATGAGGACCGCACGATGAGCAATCCGCAGCAACCGTACGGCCCCAACCCGTACGGTGGTGGCCACCAATTCGGTGGATTTCCCGGCGCCCCTCCGGTTTTCACCGCACCCCCGCCGATGCGCCCGCGCGCCAACACCTTTGCGACCCTGTCGGTGGTGTTCGCGTTCGTCTTCGCCCCCGTCGGAGCCTTGTTCGGTCACCTCGGGCTCCGGCAGATCCGGCGCACCGGTCAGGCCGGCCGCGACCGCGCCATCGTCGGGTTGATCCTTTCCTACGCGGTGATCACCCTGGCCGTGGTGGCCTTGATCGCATGGCTCACCCGGCCCGACGACAACCCGGTTCGGACGGCCGCACCCAGCACCACGACGGCCCCGGCCACGACCGGCGCGACGGCGCGCATGGTGACGCCGAGCGGGCTGCCGGGCCTGCTGCCCAGCCTGGCCGACGTCGAAAGGTTCGTCGACGACCCGGCTTTGGTGGCGTTGCCGCCGAGCTATCAGCTGGCCCCGGCCTCCGACAGCTCCGCCGTCGACCGGCCCGAATGCTGGCCGGTGATGGGCGGCGGCGCCCCGGACACCGACATGCAAGCGCTGATCGGCTACTACGAGCAGGTGTTGAAGGACGCCAGCAACGCCCCCGCCATCCGCGAGGCCGGACAGTCGCTGATGGCTTTCCGCGACGCGGTGGGGGCGCAACGCCAGTACGCGAACCTGGTGTCGATCTGGCGGCGGTGTGGGGGATCGACGATGAACATCCTGCCGCCGCCCGGCAAGCAGGACAAGCCGGTTCTCGTGTCGATGAGCGTGCCCGCCGACGCCGGAAACGGCATCACCACCATGGTGCTCACGGCCCAAGGCCCGCTGATGCGCTCGCGCAACGACCGCGCGATCGCCGTCAAGGGCAACGTGGTCGCCGACATCAACGTCGTCCTGGTCGACACCGACCGTGGCCAGCAAGCGGTGCTCGACATCGTCAACGCCATCCTCGGCAAGATCCCGGGCTGAGAGATGTCAAACCCGTTCGGCGGCAACCCCTTCAACGCGGGCCCTTTTCCGCCGCCGCAGCAGGCCGCTGCGCCGCCGGCCCCGTCGCGCGACGAGGTCAACGTGTTGGCGACGCTGTCGGTGATCTTCGCGTTCGTGTTCGCCCCCGCGGGAGCGCTTTTCGGGCACCTGGGGTTGGTGCAGATCCGTCGGACCGGGGAGAGGGGCCGCGACCGGGCGTTGATCGGCACCACCCTGTCCTATGTGTTCATCACTGTCGCGGTGGTGGCGCTGATCGTGGAAGCCACGCTGCCCCGGACCACGCCGGCGGCGGCGCCGACGACGCCACCGACGCCCACGACGACGACCGCCGTGGTCGTGGCGGACCTCGACGGCCTGCTGCCCAGCCTCGACGACGTCAAGACGATGACCGGCGACGACGCGATAAGCGGTGCCGCGTCATATCACCGACCGACCATCACTGTGCCGCGGGCGATCATCGACCGACCGGACTGTTGGGGTGCCGTTAGTTCAGGTGACCCGACGGTGTACGCCAGTCCCCTCCTCGGATTCTCCGAGTCCGATTTCAAGGACACATCGCCCAACTCTCAATTGCAGTGGTCCGTCGGTGAAGGGGTCGCCGCGTACGCCGGCAATGACGCGGCGCATACACAGCTGGCGAATGTCACCGCCATTTGGCGGCGGTGTGGGGGTGCCACGACGCAGGAGACCTGGCCGGGCAATGTGCAGGACACCGTAACCATCGGATCCCCCAGCGATGCGGTCAACGGCATTTCGACCATCACGATGAAACAAGCGGCGCCCGGGCGGATCTCGGCGTTCGGCGTCCACGCGATCGCGCAGAAATCCAACGTGGTCGCCGACGTGTTCGCATTCACCAACTCCTCCGAAGACAACGCCCACCGGACCGCCCTGGCGGTTGTCAACGCCATCCTCGGCAAGATTCCGGGCTGAGAGATGTCAAACCCGTTCGGCGGCAACCCCTTCAACGCGGGCCCTTTTCCGCCGCCGCAGCAGGCCGCTGCGCCGCCGGCCCCGTCGCGCGACGAGGTCAACGTGTTGGCGACGCTGTCGGTGATCTTCGCGTTCGTGTTCGCCCCCGCGGGAGCGCTTTTCGGGCACCTGGGGTTGGTGCAGATCCGTCGGACCGGACAGAGGGGCCGCGACCGGGCGTTGATCGGCACCACCCTGTCCTATGTGTTCATCACTGTCGCGGTGGTGGCGCTGATCGTGGAAGCCACGCTGCCCCGGACCACGCCGGCGGCGGCGCCGACGCCCACGACGACGACCGCCACCACGACGACGACCGCCACCACGACGACGACCGCCACCACGACGACGACTACGGCGCCGCCGCCTGCGGTGGCCCCCGCCGACCTGGACGGTTTGCTGCCCAGCGTCGAGGACGTCGAAAACACCACGGGCGACCGCACGATGACCACCAGGCGGACGCTGCACCAACCCACCGCCGACGACCCGCGAGGCCAACTAGAGCGGCCGGAATGCTGGCCCGTCGAGGAGTCCAGCGCGCCCGAGGGATACGACGGATCGGGATTCACCGGGTTCTCCGCCCGGGAAATTGTGGACAGCCACGACGTCTATCACCAGTGGAACACCGGTGCGGGCGTCGCGGCGTATCGGGACGCCACCGCGGCTCAGGCGCAGCTGGCCAAGCTGCAGTCGGCCTTCCGTCAATGCGGCGGCTCGACTATCAAGGCGACCTGGCCCAACGGCAAGACCTGGCCGATGACCATCACCTCACCCGCTGATGCCGGCAACGGCATCAGCACCGTGCAACTGCTGGCGCAGACAACCGTGCCGATCTCCTGCACCCACGCCGTCGCCGCCAAGCTCAACGTGGTCGTCGACGTCCTCACCTGCTCCACCACGCCGACCGCCGCCGAGAGTCAGCAAGCCACCGTGTCGCTCACCAACTCCATCCTCGGCAAGATGCCCGCCTAGCGGCCGGTCAGCCCCCGAAGCCGCTGCCGGCCGGGGCCGCGACCGGCGCCGGCGGCGGCGGACCGCCCAGGCCGAGGTGGCTGGAGGCGAAGGCCACGCCCTTGTCGATCATCGAGCCGTCGTCGACATAGCTGTTGTGCGCCGAGAAGTTGAGCCCGTCGGAGCACACCGGGTCGTCGGTGGCGCACACCTTGACGGTCTTAGCGTCGAACATCGGGCCGATGACGACCGGCGGCTCGTTGAGGAAGTTCATCGCCCGCACGTTCGGCATGCCGAACAGCACGACGGACGAAATGTGGCTGGCCACCGCGGGATCCAGCGGCTTCGGCACGGTCGCCGGGTCGACGCCGTCGGGGACGGCCGCCGAGGTCACGAAGCCCATCACGGCCGCGCCCTGCGAGTAGCCGCCGAGCACCATCTGGGAGTTGGGGCAGTCGTGCGCCATCGACACCACGTGCGCACCCGCGTCCCGAACGCCGTCCACCCCAGTTGCCCACTGATCACTGGCGGGATAGTTCACCGGATAGACGTCAAAGGACCTGTTGCCGACGCGTTGATGCAGCGCGTCGACGAACGCCTGGCCGGTCGGCCCAACGCCGGGCGCCTCACCGGTGCCCCGGGCGAACACCACCTGGATGTCCGGACACTGGGCGGATGCGGAGGGGAGAGCAGAGCCGACCAGGACGGACGCGCCGACGGCGGACACTGCGGCTGCTGCGGGTACAAGGGAACGAATGACGTGACGTGCGACCATGCCGGACAACTTGCCCATGCCGACCCCTCTCAAACTCTGAATTCTGCGACCGTTCCTTGGAGTTTCCTGTAACTGGCGTTACGCGCCGCGCCACCGTGTGATCGCGCTCGTCGCGCCGCGCATCGGCGTGCTCGCGTCGTTGGGTCACGCACCGAAATCCGCCTGTAGCTGTCGTTTGGTCCCGAACTTTTAGGGTACCGAACCGACTCTAATGGGGTCCGACACACCGGCCTGAAGTGGGCGACGACATAGCCACGCGCGAGACGGGCTTCGCTGCGATGACGGCGACGCCGGGCGCGGGGGGCCTCGAGAAGTGGTCGCCCGCAGGCAATGCGCGTGCTAAGTCCACCGCCTGGTAGGGATACTCCTGCTCGCCCCGCGGATGCGGCAGGTCATGCCAGATCGCCGCCGACCAGGCATGACGGGTTTCTGGCGGCGTCTACCCGCGGCTGCACCACCAGGTCACGGTTGGGCTGTCACGAAGGTCACATGCGGGCAAAGCCCGGCTGCGTCGGCGTGCATGCGCTATTAGAGTTGCGTATCTTAGAGAAAGTTTATGTACTCGCCAGTAGAAACCACTGAGAAAAGCGTAAGCACGGAGCAGGCAGTGAATACGAACCGTTTCGACGCCATCATCGTAGGTGCGGGCTTCGGCGGCATCGGCGCCGCGATCCAGCTCAAGCGTCTCGGGTACGACAACTTCCTCATCCTTGAGCGCGAGGACGACCTGGGCGGCACTTGGCACGTCAATCACTACCCGGGCATCGCCGTCGACATTCCGTCGACCACCTACTCCTACTGGTTCGAGCCGAACCCCACCTGGTCGCGGCTGTTCGCGCCCGGCGCTGAGGTCAAGCAGTACGCCAAGGACGTCGCGGAGAAATACGACGTGCGCCGCCACATGCGTTTCAACACGACGGTGGAAGGCGCGCAGTGGGACGAGGACGCCGAGGTGTGGCGGGTGGCGCTCGCCGGCGGCGACACGTTGACCACCCGCTTCCTGATCACCGCGACGGGATTCCTCTCGCAGCCGCGCCTGCCCGACATCCCGGGGATCGCCGGCTTCGAGGGCAAGATCGTCCACACCACCGCCTGGGACCACGACTACGACTACGCGGGGCGGCGCATCGCCGTGATCGGGACCGGCGCCTCGGCGGTCCAACTGATCCCCGAACTGGCCAAACAGGCCGGGGACCTGACCGTCTACCAGCGCACCGCCACCCACGTGATGCCGAAGCCGGACTTCGAGTTCCCGGAGGCGGTGCGCCGCCTGTTCGGGCGGCTGCCGGTGGCGCAGCGGGCGTTGCGGTGGGTGACCGACGTGATCCTGGAGATCATCATGGTCGTCGGGGCGCTGCACCACCGGGAGACCCGCGGTCGCGGGAACATCTCGGCCGCCGACCTGGCCAAGATCAACCGGTTCCGGTGGCTGCGCAATAAGGAACTGCGGGCCAAGTTCACCCCGGACTACGACTGTGGCTGCAAGCGGCCGACGCTGTCCAACACGTTTTATCCCGCGTTCACCAAGCCCCACGTGCACCTGGAGACCACCTCGATCGAACGGATCGAGCCCGACGGGATCGTCACCGTCGACGGCCGCAAGACCGTCATCGACACCCTGGTGCTGGCGACGGGCTTCGACCTGTGGGAGGCCAACTTCCCGGCCATCGAGGTGGTGGGCCGCAAGGGCCGCAACCTCGGCAAGTGGTGGCGCGAGACCAGATTCCAGGCCTACCAGGGCGTGTCGGTGCCGTACTTCCCGAACTACCTGGGTCTGGCCAGCCCGTTCGCCTTCTCGGGCCTGTCGTTCTTCCACACCATCGAATACCAGATGCGGCACATGAACCGTCTGCTCGGTGAGCTCAAACGCAGGGGCGCAACCACTTTCGAGGTGACCGAGGAAGCCAACGCCCGGTTCCTCGACCGGGTGACCAAGCTGCTCGACAACACGGTGTTCTACTCGGGCAACTGCGCGACGTCACGGTCCTACTACTTCAGCCCCAGCGGCGAGGCCTCGCTGCTGCGGCCGACGACGACGCTGAACTCGGTACGCGAAGCCGACAGCTTCCCGCTTACCGACTACTCGTTCAGCTAGCGGCCCCCGGCGTCGGCGCGATCAGCGCCGGGTCCGGCTTCTCCGAGGACATCGACAAAAATCCCCGCGCGCAGCGGGCGGCCAGCCACCAATTCGCCGGTCGCTTGAAGTCCAGCCCGCCGAGCAGCTGCTTGATCATGGTCAACGTGTCGAAGTAAATCCGCTCGCAGACAAGCGTTTCGGTGGCGTCGAACACGAAGTAGGCGGTCATGCGGACCCGGAACCGGCTGCCGGTCGGCGGCACCTTGCCCAGGTAACCCAAATGCGTGCCCATCAGGAAGAACTCGACGATGACCGCGTCGGCGCTGTGCCGCAGCGCGATGATCTCGTGATCCTGGTCGGGAAAGGCGGTGCGCGTGTACGCGTAGTAGTCGCGCACGGCCGCGTCACCGTCGTGGACGAGGAGCTGCGGGATCAGCTCGTAGCGCGGATGCGGGAAGGTCGCCAGGACGTCGTCCCAGTCCTGGCGAACCTCGTCGTGAAAGTGGTCGAGCACCAGCTTCTCCCGGGCGGCGAGCACCTCGGGAGCGGGAAAGGCGGGGACGGTCACGGGGGACAGAGTAAGCCCGGTTGCCCAGCGCGAACCACGTGTGGCGGATAACCGCTACCGGCGCGGCGGGGTCCAGGCCACCGGCAGGCTCTTGATGCCGTGAATGAACTGGGACAGCAGCCGCGCCGGCTCGGCGGTGGCGACCAGGTCGGGGATCTCGTGATGCAGTTCGTCGAAGACCACCCGGATCTCGCGGCGGGCCAGGTTCGCGCCCAGGCAGAAATGCGCGCCTCCGCCGCCGAATCCCAAGTGCGGGTTGGGGGTTCGGGCCACGTCGAAGAGCCACGGATTGGCGAACTTCGATTCGTCGCGGTTGGCCGAGTTGTACCACAACGCGACCTTGTCACCGGCCTTCATCTTGGTGCCGCTGAGCTTGACGTCGCGGGTCAGGGTGCGCCGCATGTAGACGACCGGGGAGGCCCACCGCACGATCTCCTCGACCGCCGTCGGTGTCAACCGCTCGAAGTCCGACCACCACTTGTCGCGTTCGGCGGGGTAGCGGGACAGGGCCAGCACCCCGTGGCTGATCGCGTTGCGGGTGGTCTCGTTGCCGGCCACCACCAGCAGGATGAAAAACGACGCGATCTCCGACGACGACAGCCGCTCGCCGTCGACCTCGGCCTCCACCAGGCTGGTCGTCAGGTCGTCGTGGTGATTGACGCGCCGGTCCTCGGCCAGCGCATTGGCGTACGCGCCGATGTCCATCGCGACCTGAAGAAACTCCTCGAAGTCCGTCGCCAGGTCGGGGTCACCGAAGCCCAGGATCACGTTGGTCCAGTGGAAGATGCGCTGGTGGTCTTCCTCGGGGATCCCCATCATGTCGCAGATCACCTGCAGCGGCAGGGGACCGGCCAATTCGCTGACCAGGTCGGCCGTCCCGTCGGGGTGGTTGGCGATGAGCGAGGCGACCAGCCGGCGCGCCCGCTCCCGCACCGACGCCTCGATGCGCGCCACCACCTTAGGGGTGAACGCGCGGCTGACGATCGAGCGCAACCGCTGGTGGCGCGGATCGTCGAGCACGATCATCGAGCCGAAGTACTCGGCGATCTCGGGGTTGTTGTCCGGGATGGTGATGTTCGGGCTGGAGGAGAAGACCTCCGGATGGCGGCTGGCGTAATGCACGTCGTCGTGGGTGGTCAAAGCCCAATAACCCTGGCCACTCTCGAATCCCTCGACCTCGATCGCGGGCCAGAACGAGATGGGCGCCTCGCGCCGCAGGGTGGCGAAGGCGCCGTCACGGACGTCGTCGTCCAGGCTCCAGAAATCCAGCGACTCGAAGTGGATGTCGCCGAGCGGGACCGGCGGCGGGGGCGTCCCGTTCTCGCGTGACGCCAGCCCGCTGCGCGGGCCTATCTTGAGGCTCATTCGGACCCTCCTTCGTCTCTGGGGACGCGGGATTCGGTGGTCAGTGCGTGCAGACGGTCCGCGCGGGGCTGCCCGCGGTCGCCGTGGCGTTGGCCACCACGTTGCCGTCGACGAAGATCTTGCAGGAGATGGGGCCGGGCCCCTGCGCGCTGATGGTCAGCACCTGCCCGCCGAACCCGGTGAACTCCGTGGACCAGGGCAGCGGCGCGTTCACCTCGTGCAGCTGTCCCGCGTCGGTTTGGTAGTAGATGAATTCCGCGGCGGCGGGCCCGCTCACCTCGTAGCGGATCGTGGGCATCTGGGGAAGGGCCTGGGCCGCGCCGCAGGCGTTGGCGAACCCGACGCCGACGGCGAACAGCAGCGCGGGCCGCACGAGACGCTTCGTCATGGCTTCATCGTTACACCCCCCGGGACCGCGCGGAAGCGCTTTGCGCGATGCCGGTCCAGCAGTGCGCGCCGCCCGCCCTTTCTACCGTTCGGCCTCCCGCTTACTGTGAAGCCGAGCGGGGGCTGGGGATCCGGAAGGTGGTTTGACCGAGATGGCGGAACACGGCTCGAAGCGCGTGGTGGTCTGGGGCACCGGGTTCGTCGGCAAGATGGTGATCGCGGAGATCGTCAAGCATCCGGTGTTCGAGTTGGTCGGCGTCGGCGTCAGCAACCCGGACAAGGTCGGCCGCGACGTCGGCGACATCTGCGGGCTGGCCGAGCCGATCGGGATCGCCGCCACCGACGACGTCGACACGCTGATCGCGCTGCGGCCCGACGCCTTGGTGCACTACGGCCCCACCGCCATGCACGCCGACGACAACATCGCCCTCATCACCCGCTTCCTGCGGGCCGGCATCGACGTCTGCTCGACCGCGATGACCCCGTGGGTGTGGCCCACCATGCACCTCAACCCGCCGAACTGGATCCGGCCGATCACCGAGGCCTGTGAGCTGGGGGAGTCGTCCTGCTTCACCACGGGCATCGACCCCGGCTTCGCCAACGACCTGTTCCCGATGACGCTGATGGGCGTGTGCTCGGAGGTGCGCCGGGTCCGGGCGTCCGAACTGCTGGACTACACCAACTACGAGGGCGACTACGAGGTCGAGATGGGCATCGGCCGCGAGCCGGAGTTCAGCCCGATGCTGGAAAACCGTGACGTGCTGATCTTCGCGTGGGGCGCCACGGTGCCGATGATCGCCCATGCGGCCGGCATCATGCTCGACGAGATCACCACCACCTGGGACAAGTGGGTCACGCCCACCGAGCGGACCTCCGCGCGCGGCGTCATCAAACCCGGCCACGTCGCCGCGGTACGGTTCACCATCAACGGGGTCTACAAAGGGCAGACGCGCATCCAGCTCGAGCACGTCAACCGGATCGGGCGCGACGCCGCACCCGACTGGCCGTCCGGGCACGACGACGACGTCTATCGTGTCGAAATCGACGGCACGCCAAGCGTTTTCCAGGAGACGGCGTTCCGGTTCACCGACGGCTCCGGCCGCGACGCCGCCGCCGCCGGATGCCTGGCGACGGGGATTCGGGCCCTTAACGCGGTGCCGGCGGTCAACGAGTTGCGGCCCGGCTGGGTCACCCCGCTCGACCTCCCGCTGATCGCGGGGGCCGGCAGTATCCGCTGACCTCGCACAGCGCGCACCTAGGTTGCGCTGACGCGCGATACAGGATTTACCGGCACAATAACGGCTAGCTTGGTGTGGGCGCGTGCTGGCGAAGACGGGGATGAAGCTGATGGTCGATGCAGGGGGGCCCGCGCTGGGCCTGTCGATTGGTGCCACCACCTTGGCGGCGACCACCGCGGACAACGCCCTCACCCGCAAACCCGTCCTGACGCTCTACGGCGACCGCGCCGCCGAGGTCGGCGTCCCCGCGGAGAACCCCCGGCTCGGCCGCCCGGGCCTGGTCATCGGCGGCTTTGTCAACCGCGTCGGCGACCCCCGGGGTGTCGTCGCCAGCGACGGCTCGGTGCACCGCAGCGAGGCGCTGCTGGCCGACGCGCTGCGGGCGCTGGCCTACGCCGCCACGAGGGGCCGGCCCCTGCCCGAGAAAGTGGCGGTCAGCTATCCCGCGCACTGGACCTCCGCGGCGGTCGACGCGCTGGGCACCGCGCTCGGCGAGGTGCCGGAATGGTCGAACCGCCCGCGACCGCTGCTGCTGATCCCCGACGCCGCGGCGGCGCTGCTGGCGGTGCGGACCAACCCGGGCCTGCCCGCCGAGGGAACGGTGGTGGTGTGCGACTTCGGCGGCACGGGCACCAACATCACGCTGATGGGCGCCGGGGGCGACTTCCAGGCCGTGGCGCCGACCGTGCGGTTCGCCGAGTTCTCCGGTGACCTGATCGACCAGGCGCTGCTGAGCGTCGTCGTCGCCAACATGCCCAGCACTGGCTCGTTCGAGGCGTCCGGATCTGCGGCCATCGGGTCGCTGAGCCGGCTGCGGGCGGGCTGCCGAAGCGCCAAGGAGCGGCTGTCGATCAGCACCGCCACCGGCGTGACCGACGGGTTGACGGGAACCCGTGACGACACCCGGCTCACCCGCGCCGAGCTCGACGACGCCATTCGCCCGGCGTTGCAGCGCTGTCTCGCCGTCCTGGACGACACGTTGGCGCGCAACGACATTCGAGACCTCGTGGCGGTGGTCTCGGTGGGCGGCGGGGCGAACCTGCCCACCGTCACCACCGCGCTCGCGCGGCACTTCCGCGTTCCCGTCGTCACCACGCCGCGCCCGCAACTGACCGCCGCCGTCGGCGCGGCGCTGCGGGTGGCCAACCGTGCCGGCACCCCGGGCGCGGCGCCGGCCACGCTCGCGGCGGCCGAGGACGACACCGCCGGTTTCGCCACGCTGCTC
>NZ_LZKC01000368.1:0-11133 GCF_001672685.1 Mycobacterium sp. E2462 | reverse complement strand
GACAATGGCAGCGATCGAGGTGAGGCGATGTGCGACGAGTAGCAGATTTCGTGGTGCGCTGGCCGTGGGCGGTCGTGGGGTTGTGGCTCGCGGTGGCGGTCGCGCTGCCGCTGACGTCCCCGTCCCTGGGTGAGATGGCTCAGCAGCATCC
This sequence comes from Mycobacterium sp. E2462, assembly GCF_001672685.1. Taxonomy (NCBI): domain Bacteria; kingdom Bacillati; phylum Actinomycetota; class Actinomycetes; order Mycobacteriales; family Mycobacteriaceae; genus Mycobacterium; species Mycobacterium sp. E2462. The sequence goes on along the minus strand of NZ_LZKC01000368.1, from coordinate 10,982 downwards.
GCTGTCGATCCTGCCGCACGACCGCCCACGGCCAGCGCACCACGAAATCTGCTACTCGTCGCACATCGCCTCACCTCGATCGCTGCCATTGTGCGCGCCCGCGGGCGGCGACGGCCGCCGACGCTCCGGCGCCGGGCCCGCCGAATTCCCGTCAGGCAACGCGTCCCCAATGCCCACTGTCGGCGACACGCCCGCACACCGACTTCATCGCATCCAGATAGCGCGCAACCGATTTACGCGCGATCGGGTTGTCCGGATACATCAACGCCATCGCCGTGCCCTCCCCGTACCGGAAGATGTAAACGGTCATCTGGTAGGAGTACCGGCCGTCCGAGTAGATCCCGATGTTGTTGGCCAGGCCCATCTCGGCCGCCGCGAGGACGGCGTTGAGCGGGGCCGCGCCGCCGTGGAAGAAGTTTGACACCGGGAAGTTCGGCCGTGGCCAGCTCAGCCACGGCGCCAACTCCAACACCCGGTAGTAGGGCACCTTCGCCAGATGCAGCCCCGAATCGAAACAACTCTGCGCCGCCCACGCCGCCTCACCGAAGGACGTCGCGGCAATGGGAACGGTGATCGGGATCAGGCCGGTGAACCACCCCTGCGTCATGAAATTGTCCGTGGCCGCCCGCGAATCACGCGGGGTCAACCCGTAATACGTCAGCGCACCGGTGAATTCGTGCTCCACCAGGGCAAGACAGGCAAACAGGCCCCCGACGAAACGCGCGCCCGCCGCCGCGCAGGCGGACTCGAATTGCTGGGTCTGCTCGGCGCTCATCAGCAACTCGGAGGTCATGGCGCTCGTGGTGGACTCCGACGGGTTGCCCAGCGGCAGCGGGAACTCGGGAAACCCGCCGTCGTTGTTCTCCGCGAACTCGATCCACGTGCGCACCCCCGGCGAATCCACGGTCAGGGTCGAGGTGTACTCGCGTTCGCGGGAGCAGAAGTCGTCGAAGCTACCGGCGTCGGGAAGCGTCAAGGGCGCACCGCCGCCGCTCATCGCCGAATACATGCCGTTGGCCTCGAGCATCGTTGTGCCGATCAATGTCGCATCCCCGTGCACGTGGTCCATCGCGGCAAAGAACGTGAATGTGCTCTCGCTCTGCACGATTCCGAAGGTGAAGCAGCCCCACTCCAGGGGATTCGGGATCGCGACGACGTGCGCGTGGATACCCTCGACCGTCATGGTGCCGTGGTCGATCGGTGCGAATTCGATGACGGCGGGGTCGCCGATGGTGTGCCTGACAAATTCCCCGTCGCTGGTGCGCTCGAACCAGCTGCGAAACGTGTCGTGGCGGCGCAAGTAGGTGTTCACGGCGTAATCCATCGCCGCGATGTCACATCGGCCGGGAACCTCGCAGGTGGCGATGATCTGACGGGAGAAGTCCAGGCCCGCGGTGGTGCGCTCGTGAAAGTTGCGCAGGTGTTGGCCCTGCATATAGCTGACCGGCACGGTGCTGACCGGCGCGTGGCGCACCTGCTCGGCGGCCGCGGGCGTCGGGTGCCAGGAGACGACGGCGCCCGGGGACGGCAGCCAATCGTCGAGCGCGCCGATCGTGATTTTCCCGATTTGCAATATCTTCTCTTTCGATCCGGCGAGATTTTCTTGGGCAAGGCTGCCTTGAAGTGAAGGCTGCGCCGCGGCCGGGTTGGTGGCGAGACCCAAGATAGCCAGACCCAAGATAGCGTCTGTGGCGCGCGCCGTGGTGGGGGTGGACGCGTCGGCACGGCTCCGGCGATTCCGGCCGCCGAGTGGTTATGGTGATGGGCGGCCCGCCCTGGACGTGGGCCGTACGGTCAGGCCCGGTGGCGTTCGCCGGGCGCGGCGCGACGAAGGTGTCGCGGGGCAACACCGTGATGCGGTCGAGGATTATGCTGCGCAGGTTCCGCACCGGCCGGTCCGAAAAGGGCGGCTCGCGGTGTGTGGTGTGCGGCGCGTGACGTGCTCCGGGGTCTTCCGCGGCCCGGAGTCGGTAGGCCGGCGCGTGGGCATCGGACCCGCACCGGCCGAGGTGAGGAGGACAGCTGCATGGCATCCGTCGAAGGCCCTGTAGGTACGGAATCGAGTTTTGCGATCGTCGGCTACGCGGCGCGCTTTCCCGGTGCCGCGGACGCGGACGAGTTCTGGCAGGTCCTTCGCGAGGGCCGGGACGCCATCTCGGAGGTGCCCCCGGACCGGTGGGACGCCGAGGAGTTCTTCGACCCCGACCCCGACGCGCCCGGCAAGGTGGTGACCCGGCGGGCCGGCTTCGTCGACGACGTCGCGGGGTTCGACGCGCCGTTTTTCGGCATGTCGGCCCGCGAAGTCAAGTCGCTGGACCCCCAACACCGGCTGCTGCTGGAGACGGCATGGCGGGCGGTGGAGCATTCGGGAACGGCGCCAACGGCTTTGGCGAACACCAACACCGGCGTCTTCGTCGGTCTGGCCACCCATGATTACCTGGGCATGGCGTCCGACGAGCTGACGTACGCCGAGATCGAGCCCTACATGGCGATCGGGACGTCGTCGGCCGCGGCGGCCGGGCGGATCAGCTACCGGCTGGGTCTGCAGGGTCCCGCGGTCGCGGTCGACACGGCGTGCAGTTCCTCGCTGGTGGCGATCCACCAGGCCTGCCAAGCGCTGCGCCTCGGGGAATGCGACCTCGCGCTGGCCGGCGGCGCCAACGTGTTGCTCACGCCCGCCACCATGATCACGTTCTCGCACGCGCACATGCTGGCCCCCGACGGCCGGTGCAAGACGTTCGACGCGGCGGCCGACGGCTACGTGCGCGGCGAGGGCTGCGGCGTGATCGTCGTGAAGCGGCTCGCCGACGCGATCCGCGACGGCGACCGGATCCGCGCGGTGATCCGGGGAAGCGCGATCAACCAGGACGGCGCGTCGGGCGGTTTGACGGTCCCCAACGGCGTTGCCCAACAGCGGGTTATCGCCGAGGCGTGCAAACGCGCCGGCGTCGCGCCCGGTGACGTGGGGTACCTGGAGGCGCACGGGACCGGGACGTCGCTCGGCGATCCCATCGAGGCCCAGGCCGCGGGCGCCGTTTTGGGTGCCGGGCGCGAGGCGGACCGGCCCCTGCTGATCGGTTCGGTCAAGACCAACATCGGGCACCTGGAAGCCGCGGCGGGCATCGCCGGGGTGATCAAGGTGATCCTGTCGCTCGAAAACGAGTTGCTACCAGAGCATTTGCACTTCCGGGACCCGTCGCCGCACATTCCGTGGGACCGCCTCGCGGTGCAGGTCGTGACGGAACCGACCGCGTGGGAACGCAACGGCCGGCCCCGAATCGCGGGGGTCAGCTCCTTCGGTTTCGCCGGAACCAACGCCCATGTCATCCTCGCGGAGGCTCCCGAACCGGCGGACCGGGCCACGGCGGCGCCCCAGCCGGTCGAAGCGCACCGCGAGGGGCGGCCCCGCGTGCTTGCCCTGTCGGCGCGCACCCCGGCCGCGCTGGTGCAGCTCGCCGGGAACTACCACACCTGGCTGCGCGCGCACCCCGAAGCGACCGTGGCGGATTTGTGCTTCACCGCCGGCGTGGGCCGGGCACACCTGGAACACCGCGCGGCGCTGGTCGTCGACTCGATGGCAGGCGCCCGCGACCTGCTCGCCGCGCTGGCCGAGGACCGCCCCGCGCCCGGGCTGGTCCGCGGGGAGGCGCACGACCGGCCGAAGACGGCGTGGCTGTTCACCGGCCAAGGCAGCCAGTACCCGGGCATGGCCCGCGAATTGTTTGACAGCGAGCCGGTATTCGCCGACACGGTGCGCCGCTGCGCCGAAGTGGTCGCCGACGCGCTCGAAAAGCCGTTGCTCGACGTCATTTTCGCGGTGGACGACCGGGACGGCGAGACGCTGCGGCAGACGTCGTACGCCCAGCCGGCGCTGTTCGCGATCGAGATGGGTCTGGCCCGGCTCTGGCAGTCCTGGGGTTTCGAACCCGACGTGGTGCTCGGGCACAGCGTCGGCCAGTACGCGGCGGCGTGCGTCGCGGGCGTGCTGAGCCTCGAAGACGGCGCCCTGCTGATGGCCGAGCGTGGCCGTTTGTTCGGCAGCCTGCCCGCCGGCGGCCGGATGGTCGCGGTGTTCGCCGGCGCGGAGCGCGTCGAGGCCCTCACCGACCGGTTCCCCAGCCTGTCGGTCGCCGCCTACAACGGCGCCAACACCGTATTGTCCGGTCCCGCAGGCGATGTGGACCAGGCGGTCGCGGCGCTGAGCGCCGACGGCACGCGTTGCGACCGGCTGGACACCAGCCACGCGTTCCACTCGGCGCTGCTGGACCCGATCCTCGACGAGTTCGAGAGGTACGCGGACGGCTTCACCTACGCGCCGCCGCAACGGATTCTGATCGACAACCGCACCGGCGCCGCGATCGGCCGCACCCAGAAGCTCGACGGCAACTACTGGCGCCGGCACGCCCGCCAGCCGGTCGAATTCGCCAAGAGTGTGCGGACGTTGCACGAACTGGGTTGCAAGGTGCTGCTGGAGATCGGACCGCAGCCGGTGCTCACCGCCGCGGCGCTGCGGGCGTGGCCCGAGCCGTCGACCACGCCGCGGGCGATCGCGTCGCTGCGCAAGAACACCGCCGACCACAGGCAGATCCTCGAAGCCCTCGCCGACGCCTACGCGCTGGGGCATGAACCCGACTTCCGCGCGGTGCTGCACGGGCCCGCGCGCCGGCTCGACCTGCCCACCTACCCTTTCCAGCACCGGCAGTACTGGTTCCGGGAGGGCCGCGAGGCGCCGTCGCAGCAGTCGCCGTCGACCAGCCCCGTCGTGCGGCTGCTCGAGGACGGCAAGATCGCCGAACTGGCCGCCCTCGTCGGCGGTGCCGGTGACGATGCGCACACCCTCGGTGTGCTCGCGAAGCTCGCCGCTCAGCACAACGCGCAGCGCACCACCGCCGCCATCACCGACGCGCGTTACGAATTCCGTTGGCAAACGGGCGCTCTCGCCGAATCCGGTGTCGCCGAGCCGGTCACCTGGTTGCTCGTCGGCGACCCCGGTGCCGCGATGGCGCCGCTACTCGAGGCGCTCACCGCGCGCGGCGACGACCACCGCGTCCTTGCGCTGCCCGCATCGGACACCGACGAGCAGGAGTTGACGGTCGCCTTGACGGCCGCAATGTCGGCGGCGGCCGAGCAGTCCGCGGGCTTGAGGATCGTGGCCGTCGCGGCGCCGCAGGCGTCCACCGGGCCCTCGCAGCGCGCACTGTTGCGGCTGCAACACCAGCTGCTCGGAGGCGCCCGGCGGCTCTTGGGGACCGCGGCGGCCGCCGGGCTGCGGGCGCCGATCTGGTTGGTGACCCGCGGGGCGCAGCGCGTCCTCGACGGCGACGTCGTGTCACCGGAACAGACGGCGCTGTGGGGATTCGGCCGGGCGGCCTCGCTGGAGCTGTCCCACGTGTGGGGCGGGCTGGCCGACCTGTCGACGGGCGACGCGGGCGAGTGGGCGCGGCTGCTCGACCACCTGGCCGTCGCCGATCGCCGCGAGGACCAGTTGGCGATCCGTACGGACTCGACGCACGTGCCCCGGCTGGTGCGCCGGGTCGGCGCGCCGAGCGCCGCCCCGCTGCCGGTGCGCGCCGACGCCAGCTACCTGGTGACGGGAGGCCTCGGTTCGATCGGGCTGGAGATCGCCGGCTACCTCGCGGCCCACGGTGCCAAGCACCTGGTGCTGACCAGCCGGCGCGCCCCGACCGAGGCTGCGCGGCAGCGCATCGACGCGCTGGGCGGGCAGCACGGCACCGAGATCCGCGTCGTGACCGCCGACGTCGCCGACGCCCACGACGTCGCGCGACTGCTGGCCACCGTCGCGGCCGAGTTGCCGCCGCTGGCCGGCATCGTGCATGCCGCGGGCGAGATCGCCGGCACCGCGCTCAGCGACCTCGGCGACGCCGAGATCGATCGAGTTTTTGCCGGAAAGGTCTGGGGCGCTTGGCATCTCAGCGAGGCCGCCGAGGATTTGGCGTTGGATTTCTTCGTCTGCACCTCCTCGATCGCTTCAGTGTGGGGTGGCTACGGGCAGACCGCCTACGGCGCGGCCAACGCCTTCTTGGACGGGTTGAGCTGGCGCTTGCGCGAGCGCGGCATCGCCGGTGTCAGCGCCAACTTCGGCCCCTGGTCGGTGGGCATGGCCGACGCCGAGGCGCGCGCCAAGTTGGACAAGCGCGGCATCAAGACCCTCACGCCGGCCGACGCGCTGGCCGGTCTGGCCGACCTGATCGCCGGTGACCGGGGGGCTGCGCAGGGCGTCGTGGCCCGTGTCGACTGGGCGCGATTCCTGCCGCTCTACCAGCAAGCGGGCCGGCGCGCGTTCCTGGCCGAGCTGGAGGCCGAACTCGAGGGCGAGGTGCCCGGCGGCGTCGCGGCGCGCACCAGGGCGTCCGGGAAGACGGAGTTGGTCGAACGGCTCGCAGGCGCGCCCGTGCAGCAACGCCGCAGACTCCTGTCGAACTTCCTGCGCGACGAGGTGGCCGACGTCACCCGGATAGACCCGTCCGAAATCCGCGAGGACGCCGGATTTTTCGACCTCGGCATGGATTCGCTGATGGCCGTCGAGTTGCGGCGGCGCATCGAGCAGGGGGTGGGCGCCGAGATCCCCGCGACGCTGGCCATGGACTACCCCCGGTTGTCCGACGTGGTCGACTACCTGCTCGGTGACGTCCTGGCGCTGACCGAGCACAAGTCCACCCCGGCGCCGGCCGCCGCGGCGGCGGCCGCCTCCGACGAGCCGATCGCGATCATCGCCGTGTCCTGCCGGTTCCCCAAAGCCCCCAATCCCGAGGCGTTTTGGGGCGTGCTGTCCGAAGGTGTCGACGCGATCCGGGAGGTGCCCGAGGACCGGTTCGACATCGACGAGTTCTACGACCCCGACCCGGACACCGCGGGCAAGACCTACACCCGCTTCGGCGGCTTCCTGGACGGCATCGACGGGTTCGACCCCGAGTTCTTCGGCATCTCGCCGCGCGAGGCCGTCTGGATCGAGCCGCAGCAGCGGCTGATGCTCGAAACCGTGTGGGAGGGGCTGGAGCGGGCCGGTTACGCGCCGGCGTCGTTGCGCGGCAGCCGAACCGGCATCTTCGCCGGTGTGGCGGCCAACGAATACGCGCATCTGCTCTCGGCCGAGTCCATCGACAAGATCGAGCCGTATTTCATCACCGGCAACGCGCTCAACGCGATCTCGGGGCGGGTGGCCTTCGCGCTCGGCTTCGAGGGGCCGGCGGTCGCGGTCGACACGGCGTGCAGTTCGTCGCTCGTCGCCGTCCACCAGGCGGTGCAGGCGCTGCACTCCGGTGACTGCGACCTCGCGGTGGCGGGCGGGGTGAACGTCTTGCTCAGTCCCGTGACGGTGGTCGCCGCGTCGCGCGCCCGGATGCTGTCGCCGGTCGGGCGGTGCAAGACCTTCGACGCCTCGGCCGACGGGTACGTCCGCAGCGAGGGCTGCGGCATCCTGGTGCTCAAGCGGCTCAGCGACGCGCAGCGCGACGGTGACCACGTCGCCGCGGTGATCCCGGGCAGCGCGGTCAACCAGGACGGCGCGTCGAGCGGTCTGACCGTCCCCAATGGTGGTGCGCAGCAACGGCTTATCGCCACGGCGCTGGCCCGGGCCGGCCTGTCCGGAGCGGACATCGACTACCTCGAGGCGCACGGGACGGGCACCCCCCTCGGCGACCCGATCGAGGTCCAGGCGGCCGGAGCCGTCTACGGCGCGGCGCGCGACACCAACCGGCCGCTGCTGATGGGCTCGGTGAAGACCAACATCGGCCACACCGAATCCGCGTCGGGCGCGGCGGGGCTGATCAAGGTGGTGCTGTCACTGCAAAACGGTGTGCTGCCCCCCAGCCTGCACTTCGACAACCCGTCGCCGCACATCCCGTGGGGCTCGCTGCCGGTGAAGGTCGTCGACGCGCCGACGCCGTGGGAGGCCAACGGGCGGCCGCGGCGCGCCGGTGTCAGCTCGTTCGGGTTCACCGGCACCAACGCGCACGTCCTGATCGAAGAGGCGCCGGCGGTCGCCGACGCCGAGCCCGCCGATGCCGCGGAGTCGACCGGTTCGCGCGGCGCGGTCAGCGTGCTGCCGTTGTCGGCGCGCTCCGCGGAGGCGCTGGTCGAACTCGCGCAGCGGTACGGCGCGTGGCTGACCGAGCACCCGGACGCCGACATCGCCGAGGTGGCACTGACGGCCGGTGCGGGCCGCTCGCACTTCGAGCACCGCGCCGCGCTCGTGGTGGATTCGGTGCCCACGGCCCTCACGGGCATCGCCGACCTGTCCGCCGGGCAGCTGCGTCCGGGCGTGTATCGCGCCGAGTGCGCCGACCGGCCGACGACGGCGTGGCTGTTCACCGGGCAGGGCAGCCAATACCCCGGGATGGCGCGCGAATTGTTCGCCGCGGAGCCGGTTTTCGCCGAGACGGTACAACGGTGCGCGGACGCGGTCAGCGGGACCCTCGGAGAGCCGCTGCTGGACGTCATCTTCGCCACCGACCGCGAAACCGGCGGCAGGGCCGGGCAAACGCTCAAGCACACGTCGTTCGCGCAGCCGGCGTTGTTCGCCGTCGAGATGGGTCTGGCGCGACTGTGGCAGTCGTGGGGCCTCGAGCCCGACGTCGTCCTCGGCCACAGCGTGGGCCAGTACGCCGCGGCCTGCGTGGCCGGGGTGTTCAGCCTCGAGGACGGTGCCCGCCTGATGGCCGAGCGCGGCCGGCTGTTCGGCAGCCTGCCCGCGGGCGGCCGCATGGTGGCCGTCTTCGCCGACCCCACGCAGGTCGAGCAGGTGGCCGGCGCGTTCCCGAAGGTTTCGGTCGGGGCGTACAACGGACCCAACACGGTGCTCTCGGGCCCGGCCGGCGACCTCGAGCAGGTGGTCGCCACGTTCAGCGGCGACGGGGTGCGCTGCACGTGGCTGGAGACCAGCCACGCCTTCCACTCCGAGCTGCTGGAACCGGTCCTGGGTGAATTCGAGTCGTTCGCAAACCAATTCGCGTTCGCCACACCCACGCTGCCGTTGGTGTGCAACCACACGGGCGCCATCCTGACGGCGGAGACCCCGCTGGACGCGCAATACTGGCGCAGGCATTCCCGGCAGCCGGTGCAGTTCGCCGAGAGCGTGCGCACCGTCGCCGCGCTGGGTTGCACGGTGCTGATGGAGATCGGCCCGCAGCCGGTGTTGACGGGGGCCGCGGTCCAGGTCTGGCCGGAGCACCTGGCCGCACCGCGGGCCATCGTGTCGCTGCGCAAGGGCGTCGCCGACCGTCGTCAGATCGCCGACGCGTTGGCCAACGCCTACGTCAGCGGTCACCGGCCCACGTTCGCCGCGCTGCACCCGCCGCGCGGCCGCCGGCTGGAACTGCCGACCTACCCGTTCCAGCGGCGCCGCTTCTGGCCCAAGAGCTCGGCGATCACCGTCGACGGCCCGGCGATGTCGGGATTGCTCGGCAGCGGCAAGGATCTCGCGTCGGGCGACACGGTCTACACCAGCAGGCTGTCGGTCAAATCGCAGCCCTGGCTGGGTGACCACGTCATTTATGGCACCGTCGTCGTTCCCGGCGCCACCTACGCCGCGATGGCCCTGGCCGCCGTCGGCACGCCGGCGCACGTCAAAGAGGTCTTCTTCTACGAGCCGATCATCCTGCCCGACAAGGCGTCTCGCGAGGTGCAACTGACGCTGCACCCGCTCGACGAGGGCTGGAAGTTTTCGGTGCACAGCCGGCCTTACGGCGTCAAGGATGCCGAGTGGTCGCGCAACGCCGACGGCACCGCGCTCGCGGGTGCCGGCGCCGAGCCCGACCAGGCCGAGCCCATCGACGACGCGATCGAACGGATGGAGCGGATGCGTCCGCAGGAGCTGTTCGAGACCTTCGACGACATGGAACTGTCGTGGGGCCCCAACTGGTCCGGGTCGCTGAAATCGCTGTGGCTCGGCGAGGGCGAGGCGGTCGGCGACATCTCGGTCGGCGAGGAGCTGGCGGAGAACCTGGGGACCGAGCCGATGCACCCGGTGCTGATGGACCTGTGCACGGGCGTCGCGTTTCCCGCGTTCCCGGCGCTGCGGGCGGCCGAACAAGGCGTGCGCGGGTTGTTCTTGCCGCTGCGCTACGAGCAGGTCACGCTGACCGACAAGATGCCCCGCCGGTTCTACTGCCGGGCCACGTGGCGCACCAACGAGCTGATGAGCGAAACCCAGGTCTTCGACCTGCACTACGTCGGCCGCGACGGCCGCGACCTCGGCGGCATCCGCGGCTTCACCGTCAAGCGGGCGCCGCGGGAGGCGTTGTTGCGCGGGCTCGGCGGCGACGCGACCCGGTTGCTCTACACCCTGGGCTGGCACGAGGTGCCGCTGGCCGCGGCCGAGCAGGCCGCACACCCCGGCGGCACCTGGCTGGTCGCCGGGTTCGGCGAACTGGCGGCGGCGCTGCCGGGCTGCATCCCGTTCGACCGGACCGACGACTCCGAGCTGCTGGGCCAGGTGCTGGCGCACGCGCACCAGACGGGCGTGCCGTACACGGGCATCGTGTGGCGCAGCCGCGGCCGCGCGGCGAACGAGTCGACCGCCGCGGCGATCAGCCGGCTGGAGGCCGAGGTCGACAACCTGCTCAGCGCGGTGCACACCGCGCAGGAAGACAACTCGGTGAAACTGCCCGGCGGGCTGTGGATCGTCACCGAACGCGCTGTGGCGACCGAATCCGCGGAGCCGGTCGACGCGGTCCAGGCCGCGCTGTGGGGCCTGGGGCGCACCCTGGCGAACGAGGAACCGGGCCTGCGCAGCAGGCTCGTGGACGTCGACGGCTCGCCGGAGGCGGTGACGTTGCTGACCGGTTTGCTCGCCAGCCCCATCGACGAGCCGGAATTGGCTGTGCGGCAAGGCAAGGCGCTGGCGTCCCGGCTGCTGCAGTGGTCGCGTAGCGGTCACCTCAACGTGCCGCGCGCCGACGACTACGCCCTGTTGCCCACCGAACGCGGTGCGATCGACAACCTGCGTCTGACCGAGAAGGACG
>NZ_LZKC01000367.1:0-6339 GCF_001672685.1 Mycobacterium sp. E2462 | reverse complement strand
GGTCCAGGTACTGCTCACCGACCGCCGACACCGAGTGCACGTCCGCCGACGCGTCCACCGGGATCTTGTAGCGGCTGTCGATGCTCATGGTCGCCTGGGCGCCCCGCTCGGTGGGCTCGACGTCGGTGACCTTGCCGATCGTGACACCGCGGTAGGTCACGTTGGCCGTGGGGTACAGGCCGCCCGACGCCGGTAGGTCCGCCTTGAGGGTGTACCGGCCGACGCCGACCAGGCTGGGGATCTGCAGGTAGTAGATCCCCAGCACCAGCAGCGATATGACGGTCAGGATTCCGAAGACGATCAGCTGGCGTCTGATGAAAGGAGTCAGCAATTCCTGTCCCCCCTCTCCACCAGCGGTCCGCCCGGCGCGTCGTTCGGGTTCGGCGTGTACCGCACGTCCGGGATCATCGTCTCCGGGTCACGCCCGTAGGACTGCTCCAGCGCGCGCAGCGCCCCGGACAGGCCGGTCCCGGTGAGGAACGCGTTGTCGACGGCACTGTAGGTCAAGTCCAGCGTCAACGAGATGTTGAGGTAGTCGCCGCGGAAGATCTTCGGCACGGTGTCGATGTCGAACGGCTGCGTCAGGATCAGCTTCAGCGCCCCAATCAGGTACGGCGACGCGCGACCCAGCTCCTTGAGCGGGCACTGCAGCGCCTGCAGGTCGGTGTGCAGCGGCCCGCGGGCCTCCGACAGGTACTGGTCGGCGGATTGGCTGAGCCGGCCCACCGAGTCCACCGCGTTGATCAGCAGGTTCTTGGTGTCCGCGAAATGCTTGATCAGCGGCGGGATGTCGGTGAGCACCCGGTCGAGGACGTCGGCGCGACCGCCGACGTAGGTCAACAGCCGGTTCGTGGAGTCGATGGCGTGGGTGATGTCGTCGCGCTGCTGGTTGAGCTGGTCGGTGAAGGTGTCCAGCTTGCCCAGCAGCGACCGGATCGCGTCGCCCCGCCCGTTGAAGATGTTGTAGACCTCGTTCTGCAGCACCTCGAGGTTCGGGATGCCCCCGCCGCGCAGGATCAGCGACAGGCTCGCAAGGGTCTGCTCGGTCGTGGGATATGACGACGAGTTCTTCAGCGGGATGGTGTCGCCGTTCTTGAGCAGGTCGGACGACGGGTTCTGCGGCGACGCCAGCTCGACGTGCTGGGAACCCAGCAATGACGTCTGCCCGATCTTGGCGATGGCGTTCTTCGGCAACTTGACGCTCTTGTCCAGCCCCAGCGTCAGCGTGGCGACCCAGTTCTTCAGCTCGATCTTCTTGATGGAGCCGACGAAGACGTCGGCGACCATCACCTTGCTGTTGCCGTTGATCGCCAGGGTGTCCGGCACCTGCACGTAGACGACGAAGGAGTTGGACCCGCTGCCCGGGCCGCCCGGGATCGCCACGTTGGAGATGCCCCGCCACCCGCACGAGCTCAACACCAGCGCGACGGCCAGCAGCACCAGCGCCTGCCAGGACCCCCGCCGGATCGCGCCCACGGCGCTCGTCGCGCGGTTCACTGCCAGACGGCTCACCTTGCTCCTCGCGCCCACGGCGCTCGTCGCGCGGTTCAGTGCCAGACGGCTCACCTTGCTCCTCGCGCCCACGGCGCTCGTCGCGCGGTTCACTGCCCACCTCCCATGTCAGCCGGGGCGAACGCCGGCCCGCCCGCGTTCGGGGCGGGCGCGGCCACCGGCGCCGGCGTCGGCGCGACCGGGCCCGGGACCACGCCCGGTCCGGGCGGCGGCGGCTGGATCGGCACCGGCGCGTTCAGGCCGATCGGCGGCACGATCGGGTTCTCGTCGTAGGCGTTCGGCGGCCCCGGCGGGGTCTGGTACTGGGACTGGACCGGCGCGATGTTCGGGCCACCCATCAGCTCTTCCAGCGAGTCCGGGGTCATCAGGCCCCCCGTGATCGGGCCGACCTGCTGGCCCTGCATGCCCGGCGCCACGATCCAGCCCGGCTGGGTGTTGCGGTGCGACGTCGGGGTGTCCGGCGACCAGATGCCCGGCACGGTCGTGTCCTTGTAACCGTTCGGCGGGTGCAGCCGGTCCTCCGAGTAGGCGACCTCCTTGGGCAGCGTCTCGGCCGTGCTGAACAGGTTGATGCCGAACGGCGGGTAGTTGAACTTGATCGCGTCCAGGATGGGCGCGAGGTACTGCGCGCACAGTTCGGCGGAGTCCTGGTAGCCCAACCGGCTGCCCGCCTGAATCGCGCTACAGATGAACTGCATCGGGTTGGCGAAGTTGGTGATCGACGGAATCGCGACCACCGAGCCGTGCGACGGGTGATAGATCTGGTTGATGTTCGCGGCGGCCGTCGGGAGCACGTGCAGGGCGGTCTCCAGCCCGTTCAGCGGATCCGGCTGCAGCAGCGTGTTCGTCACCGTCTCGAGGTTCTTGACGTCGTAGGTCAGCACCCCGCGGTTCTTGTCGAGGAACGGCCGAACGGTCGTCAACAGGCTGTCGAACTGCTGCAGCGCGTTGGACAGGTCGGTGTCGGAGTGCGCGAGCCGCGTGGTGAAGTCCGCCAGATTCTGGTTCAGCGCGACGAACTGCTGGTCGTCCTTGTGCAGCGCGTTGACGAACAACGCCAGGCTCTTCACCACCGCGAAGAAGTCGCCGCGGCCCTCGTTCAGGGCGGTCAACGCCCGCGACAGGTTGCTCAGCGTGGTGTTGATCTCCTGGCCCTTGCCGGCCAGGCCGTTGGCGAAGGATTCGATGACCTCCCCGAACGGCCCCTCACGCTGGAGCAGCGTGCAGCTGGCCTCGGCTCCTTGCGGGCAGGTGGGGCCCAGCTTGGAGATGATGTTGGTGATGCTGTTGCGCAGCTGGTCCCACTCGACGGGGACCTGGGTGCGCTCCTCGGGGATCACCGCGTTGTCCGACAGCTGCGGGCCACCCTTGTAGGCCGGCTCCAGCTGAATGGCCCGCGACGCCACCAGCGTCGGGTTCAGGATCACCGCCGACGCGTTGGCGGGCACCTTGTACTTGTTCTCGTAGTGGAAGGTGACCTTCATCTTGTCGCCACTGGGCTCGATCTTGTCGACCGCGCCCACGCGCAGCCCCATGATCTGCACCTTGTCGCCCGGGTAAAGCGCGTTCGCCGCCGGGAAGTAGGCCACCACGGTGTTGTTGGTGAGCTTCTCGTACATCCGCCACCCGACGTAGGCGACGACGAGCGCCAACACCACCACCAGCGATCCGATGATCACCGTCGCGCGCGTCAGCTTCGGCAACCGCAGGTTGCGGATGTCAAAGATGGTGCTCAATTCTGGCTACCTCCCCCGGCTGCGCCACTACCTCCGGATCCACCAGGGTTGATGAACGGTGCCGGCAGCTGCGGCCCGGAGCCGGGCGGTGCCGCCGGCCCCGGCGGGAAACCGGGCGCGAACGTCGACGGCGGCGGCGTCGGTCCGGCCGGCTGCAGGCCCTCGGTGCGCGCCCCCGGCGGCGCCTGCTGCGGCAGCGGCACGGGCGTGCCCGGGACGTTGGGCGCCGGGTCGCCCGGCCGGCCCGCGATCGGGATGCCCGGGGTCGGCGGCAGGCCGTCGGGGTTCGGGGGCGACGTTTGGACGTCGATCGGCGCCGGGAAGCCCGGGCCGCCGAACGGTCCGACGCTGGCACCCGCGCAGGGCAACGGGTTCCACGGTCGGGGTAGGCCCTCGTCCCCGATGGTGACGTTGCCGCCCGGGTTGGCCGGCGTGTAGGAGCAGGGCGATCCCGGCGGGATGGCCGGGCCCGGGTGATCCGGGGTGCCCTCCAGCACCGGCGGCGCAGGCGGCGGCGCCCCGTTGGGGAACCGGGTGCCATTGGGGTCGGGGAACCGGTACTCCGGCAGCCCCGCGCCGCGCCAGAAGTTCTCCGGGTCGATGCCGCGCTTCTTGAACGCGGCGTCCACCCACGGCTGCGAAATCTGGTACAGCGCCAGGTTGTGCAGGACCACCTTGAAGAACGGACCCGACGCGATGGCCTCGTTCAGCGAGGGCAGGAACTTACCCACCTCGGTGAGACCGTTGGCGAGGTCGTCCTTACGCTGCACCAGGATGTCGCTGACGGTGCGCAGCTGCTCCAGGACGTGGTTGAGGTTCGGGTTGTCGTTGATGAAGCCCTTGATCTGCTCGGAGAACGCGGCCACGTTGGCCAGCAGGGCGTTGATTGCCTGGCCGCGCTCGTTGAAGGCGGCCAGCAGCGTCTTCGTGTTGACCAGCAACCGATCGATCTGGTCGCTCCGATCCCCGAGGATGCTGGCCACCTGGTTGGCCTGGGCGAGCAGGTGCTTGACCTCTTCGTCGCGCTTGCCGATGGTGTCGGAGAACTTCGCCACCCCGTCCAGGGCCGCGCTCAGGTGCGGGTACGTCTGGTCGACGGTCTGCGACAGCACATGCAGCGATTCCTTGACGGTGTCGATGTCCCAGCCCTGCGCGGCCTTGGTGACGTCGAAGAACGCGTCGTAGATCTGGTACGGCGTGGTGCTCTGGCCCAGCGGCAGCGACGCGCCCGGGCGGAGCTGCTTGTTGCCGCGCGGCTCGACCTCGAGGATCTTCTTGCCGAGGATGGTGTCGGTCTTGACCGCGATCCGGCTCTCGGTGCCGAACGTCGCGGTGCCGGCGTTGAACTGGACCACGATGTGGTCGCCGTCGATCCTCAGGCTCTCGACCTTGCCGACGTCCACGCCGGCGATGCGCACCTTGTCGCCTTTGCTCAGGCCGCCGGTGTCGGTGAACTGTCCGTAGTAGTGCGGCTTGGCCATCAGCACCGGGACGCTGGTGAAGCTCTGGCCGACGCCGATCACCAGCAGCGTCACGATGATGCCCATCAGGCCCAGGCGAACCCGGTTGGGTGGCTCCAGTGTCCTCATTGCGGGGTGCACCTGCCCGTCGGCTGCTGGAACAGCCGCACCGTGCGGACCGGGCCGCCGGCCTGCAGGCCGTTGATCTTGAGCGTGATGTCGCACGCGTAGAAGTTGACGAAGTCACCGTAGGACCCGATGGCGCGCCCGATCATGTTCAGCGCGGTGGGCACCTTCTTGAGGTAGTCCTGCAGCCCGTCGCGCTGGTCGATCAGCGGCTGCTGCACAGCGTCGAGGTAGTTCAGCGTCTTGTGCAGCAGGGTGCGGTCCTCGCTCAGCAGGTCGGCGACCGTGCCCGCCGCGTTGCTGATGTGCGCCGTCCCGCCGGCCAACTGGTCGCCGTGGTCCTTCAGGCCGGTGATCAGGACCTCGAGGTTGTTGACGGTCTGGTCGAACTGTTGGCGGTGCCGAACCGTGGTGTCCAGCACGATGTTCAGGTTCTTGATGACCTCGCCGATCGCCTGGTCACGCTCGCCGAGCTGGGTCGTCAACTGCGCGGTCTGGTCGAGGATGTCGTTGATGGTGCCGCCCTGCCCCTGGAACACGGTGACCAGCGACGACGCGATGGTGTTGACCTTCTGCGGGTCCAGCGCCCGAAACAGCGGCTTGAAGCCGCCGATGAGGGCGTCGAGGTCGAGGGCCGGCTGGGTCCGGGACAGCGGGATGAAGCCGTTGGGCGGCAGCACCCGGTCGGCGCCCTCACCCGTGCCGCGCTTGAGCTCCAGGTAGCGGTTGCCGATCAGGTCGAGGTAGCGGATCTGCGCGGTCGTCGACTGGTAGAGCGGCACCGCGCGGTCGACGTTGAACTTCACCCGCGCCCGCTTGCCGCCGTCGACCAGTTCCACCGTGTCGACCTTGCCCACCTCGACACCCGAGGCGCGCACGAACTGGCCGGACCGCAGGCCGCTCACGTTGGTGAACTCGGCTGAGTATCCGTTGGTGCTGTCAAAACGCATCTGACCGAACACCACGATGATCATCACGGTGAAGATCAGCAGCACCACCGAGAAGATGCTGAGTCGGATGAGCGTGCCGGTGATTTTCATGGGTTGATCGTGTTATCCCCTACTTGGCGACCCCAGACGTACTCGATCGCGTACGGCGAGCCGGTGTCGAGGTGGTTGTACGGCGCCAGGCTGTTGCCGCTGTCCATCACCAATTCCGGTGCGGGCCACAGGTCGTGGGTGATCTGCTGCCAGCAGCCCGGCGCGCCGCCCGGACCGCCGCGGGCGTTCACCCGCGGCAGGTTTTCGGGGTAGACGTACGGGTTCGGCGCACCACCGACCAGGCCGACGGCGGCGCCCAGACCCAGCGTCAGGGCGGCGACGGCGACCAGCGACAGCGGGTTGGCGACCAGCCCGAGGCCCGACAGGGCCTGGGTGTGGCTGTTCAGCGAATAGCCGTTGCCGCCCAGGAACGACGCGGCCTTGGGTTCGATGTCGTGGTAGTTGCGCAGGGTGCAGTAGATCGCCGGGCTGTAGGTGTCGAGCAACTGCGCCGAGGGCACCAGA
>NZ_LZKC01000366.1:0-6988 GCF_001672685.1 Mycobacterium sp. E2462 | reverse complement strand
ACGGCACATAGATCTGCGTCAGGGTCAGGTTGGCCAACCACACCGTCAGGTTCGCGTGGTTCGCGTCGGGCAGCAGGGTCAGGATCACCGCCACCGCGACCACGTAGGCGGGCATGATGCGCACCGCCCGCGATCGCAGATAGTGGCCCGTGCGGGGGCGCCTCGCCGCGCCGCGCGCCGCCGCGGCGTGCCCGCGCCACAGCAGGAACCCCGAGAGCGCAAAGAACACCGCGACAGCGAGGTCGAAGCGGCCGAACAACCGGCCGAGCACGCCGCTGGAGTTCCCGGTCTGGAAGGCGACATGGGTGACCACGACGCCCATGGCCGCGCAGGCGCGCATCCCCTCGACGGCGGGCAGGAAGCTGCGCACCCCGCCCACCTGCTGCCCGTCGCCCACCCGAACAGTTTGCCTGCGCGTACTCCCCGACCAACGGGCACGCCCGCGTTCGCAACAGGTTCGTAAGCGGGGGCCTTAGCTTCTGCTGTTAGGGTCAGACGAGTTTGCCCCGCTGCGTGCGCAGATGGGGTGCGTCGCGGCTGACGAGTCCAACGATCAAGGGGAGGGCACAGCAACGTGAACCGAGCAGTCATGTTGCGGTTCGCCGCATGCGGGATCATCGGACTCGGAGCCGCCCTGCTGATTGCCGCGCTGCTGTTGACGACCTACACGTCCAGCCGGATCACCAAGGTTCCGCTGGATATCGACACCACCTTGGTCGGGGACGGCACCGGGACCGCGCTCGACTCCGCGTCGCTGTCGACCGATCACGTGGTGGTCAATCAGAACGTGCCGCTGGTGTCCCAGCAGCAGATCAGCGTCGAGTCGCCCGCCAACGCCGACGTGGTGACGCTGCAGGTCGGAACGTCGGTGCGGCGCACCGACAAGCAGAAGGACACCGGGCTGCTGCTGGCCATGGTCGACACCGTGACGCTGAACCGCAAGACAGCGCTGGCCGTGTCCGACGACACGCACACCGGCGGCTCGGTGCAAAAGCCGCGCAACTTCAACGACGAGAACCCGCCCACGGCCATCCCGCTGCGCCACGACGGGCTGTCCTACCGGTTCCCGTTCAACACCGAGAAGAAGACCTACCCGTATTTCGATCCGATCGCGCAGAAGCCGTTCGACGTCAACTACGACAGCCAGGAAGACGTCAACGGTCTGACCACCTACAAGTTCACCCAGAACGTCGGCTACAACGCCGACGGCAAGCTGGTGGCCCCGGTGGCGTACCCGTCGCTGTACGCGGGCAACGAGGACGGCAAGTTCACCGCTTCGGCGTCGATGTGGGGCATCCAGGGTGGCGACCCGAACGAGCAGATCACCATGACCCGCTACTACGCGGCGCAGCGCACGTTCTGGGTGGACCCGGTGTCGGGCACCATCGTCAAGAAGACCGAGCACGCCGACCACTACTTCGCCCGTGACCCCCTGAAGCCGGAGCTCACGCTGGCCGATTACAAGGTCACCTCCAACGAGGACACCGTCGAATCGCAGATCAACGCGGCGCGTGACGAGCGCGACCGGGTGGCGCTCTGGTCGCGGGTGCTGCCCATCACGTTCACGGCGGTGGGCTTGATCGCGCTGGTCGGCGGCGGGGTGCTCGCCTCGTTCAGCCTGCGGACCGAGAGCGCGCTGACGGACCCCGGCCTGGACCGCGGCGAGCAGGACTTCTTCGGCCGCAGCGGTCTCGAGGAACCGGTCCCGGGCGCCGAGGCCGAGACCGAGAAGCTGCCGACCCAGCGCACGGAACCGGATGCGCCGGGGGCCGATCCGCCGACGCTGGGCGCCGAGGAGCTCCCCGAGTCGGGGCCGCCCGAGCCCCATCCGCCCGGCCCGACCGACCGCGAATAACCCGGCGCGGGTGCGTTGACCCTGCGCTGGACGCGTCCCGGTTACGCGCTGTTGTTGGCGCTGTTGGTGACGGGCCCGCTGCTGGCCCCCGGCTACCTGCTGCTGCGCGACGCGGTGTCGACGCCGCGGTCGTACCTGTCCGACACGGCGCTGGGGCTGACGGCGGCGCCGCGGGCGACGCCCCAGGACTTCGCTGTCGCGCTGGCCTCGCGCGTGGTCGACGGTGGGGTCGTGGTCAAGGCGCTGCTGGTGCTGGGGCTGTGGCTGGCGGGGTGGGGCGCGGCGCGGCTGGTCGCCGTCGCGCTGCCCCCGGCCGGCGCACCCGGCCAGTTCGTCGCGACGACGCTCGCGGTCTGGAATCCCTATGTCGCCGAGCGGCTGTTGCAGGGCCACTGGAGTCTGCTGGTCGGTTACGGCTGCCTGCCCTGGGTGGCGACGGCGATGCTGGGGTTACGGGCCGACCGCGGGGGGGTGTTCGGTTTCGCGGCGCTGGCGTTGTGGATGGCGCTGGCGGGCCTGACGCCGACCGGTCTGCTGCTGGCCGCGACGGTCGCGCTGGTGTGCGTGGCCGCCCCGGACGCCGGCGCGGTCGCCGCCTGGCCGCGGTGGCGGTGCGCCGCCGGGGCGCTGGGTGCCGCGCTGGTGGCGGCGCTGCCCTGGCTGGTCGCGTCGGCGCTGGGCTCGTCGCTGTCCGCCCACACCGCCGCGAATCGGCTCGGCGTGACCGCGTTCGCGCCGCGCGCCGAGCCCGGGCTGGGCACGCTCGGCAGCCTCGCGAGCCTGGGGGGAATCTGGAACGGGGAGGCGGTGCCGGGGTCGCGGGCCACGCTGTTCGCGGTGTCGTCGGCGGTGGTGCTGGTGGGTGTGGTCGCGGTGGGCCTGCCGGTGGCGGTGCGACGCCCGGCGGCCGTGCCGCTGCTGGCGCTGGCCGCTGTGGCGGTGCTGGTGCCCGCCGCGTTGGCGACCGGCCCCGGCCTGCAGGTGCTGCGCGCCGTGGTGGACGCGGTGCCCGGCCTCGGCGTGCTGCGCGACGGGCAGAAGTGGGTGGCGCTGGCGATGCCGGGGTACGCGCTGGCGGCGGGGGGTGCGGTGGTGACGCTGCACCGTCGGCTGCGACCGCTGGGTTCGCCGGTCGCCGCCGCATTCTGCTGCCTCGCGCTGCTGCTGGCGCTGCCCGACCTGGCCTGGGGCGTGTGGGGGCAGGTGTCCCCGGTGCGCTACCCGCGCGGATGGACCGCCGTCGCGGCGGCGATCAACGCCCGTCCCGGGCCCGTCGCGGTGTTGCCCGCGGGGACCATGCGGCTGTTCGCATGGGCCGGGCCGGCCCCGGTGCTCGACCCGCTGCCGCGCTGGGTGCGCGCCGACGTGCTGTCGACCGGTGACCTCGTGATCACGGACGTCACCATCGCCGGCGAGGGTAACCACGCCCGGGCGATCCAGCAGTTACTGCTGAGCGGGCCGGAGCCGGCCGTCCTGGCCGCGGCCGGGGTGGGCTGGCTGGTCGTCGAGTCGGACAGCGCCGGCGACATGGGCGCGGCCGCGCGCACGCTGGGCGGGCTGACGCCGGTCTACCGCGACGGCGAGATGGCGCTGTACCGGATCGGCGGCGACGCCGCCGGCGTTCCGGCGGGGCGCCGCGCGGCGACGGTGCTGGCCCATGCGGCGTGGTTGGCGCTGCTGCTGGCCGGCGGCGTGGGCGCGGCGGCCGGGGCGTGGCGGCGCCGGGGTCCTACACCAGTCCGCTGACCGTGCGACCGGCCCGGACGACGCCCAGCACCACGCGCATCGCGTCGGCGCTTTGCTCCCACGAGAACTCGCCGCACCGCGCGAGCGCCTTGGCGCCCAGTTGATCGCGCAGCACCGGATCGCCGAGCAACCCGTCGAGCCGGTCCACCAGCTCGGCGTGGCTATCCACCAGGATTCCCGTCACCTCGTCGACGATCGAGTCCGCGAGCCCGCCCGAGGAGCGGTAGCCGATGGTCGGCACCTGGTGCTGGGCGGCCTCCACCACGGCCAGACCCCAGCCCTCCTTGCGCGACGGCAGCAGATGCACCCACGCGGCCTGCAGCAGCCGGTGTTTGGTGACGTCGTCAACGTGGCCGTGGAAGGTCACCGCGTCGGCGATGCCCAGCCGGTCGACGTGCGCGACCAGGCGCCGGCGCCACCAGCCGTCGCCGACGACGTCGAGGCGCAGGTCCGGCATTCGCGGCAGGAGTTGCGCGACCGCCTCCAGGGCGTCCTCGATCTGCTTGTGCGGCACCAGCCGCGACAGCACGACAGCGCGCGGCGCGGCCGCGCGCGGACCCGACAGCGACTCCGCGGGCGCCTGATCGAGGCCGTTGCGGACGACGGCGATCTGCGCGGCGTTCACGCCCAGGGCGACCAGGTCGCGGGCTGACGGCAGGGACACCGTCACGTACTGGCTGCGCCGGTTCACCCGCGGCGACAGCGTCGACTCCACGAACCAGCCGAGCCGGCCCAGCACCGGCCCGGCCACCGGCCACTGCTCGCGGTGGCAGTGGTGCACCAGCACCACCACCCGGCGGCCGTAGACCAGGCGGGCCAAAAACGGCAGGCCGTTCTGGGTGTCGACGACGACGTCCGGGCGCACCCGCCGCAGCGGGCCGAGGCCCAGTCTCGCGGCGGCCATCGCCAGCAGCGCCCAGACGTAGACCGAATACCGGCCGCCGACCCGGTCGATGCGCACGCCGTCGACGACCTCGCGGCGCGCCGCGCCGGGGTAGCGGGCGGTGCGCAGGGTGACGGCGATCCCGGACGCGGCCAACTGGGCGCCGATGCGCTGCAAGTAGGCTTCGCTGCCCCCGCCCTGCGGGTGGCCGGTATCGCGCCAGCACAGCAGCAGCACGGAACGCAGTTCGGACATCGGTCGCCAGCCTAACCGGCGGTGCCGCATTGTCCGGCCGTCCCCGGCCCGCGTGACGCGGCGCGGCCTGGGATCGAGCCCGGCGGCGCGGGCGGGGGATCGAGCCCGGCGGCGCGCCGAGGACGGCCCGGGGCATTGGCGAAGTGCCCGCCTCGTAGCGACAACACAGCGACAAGCGCCTCCCGCCGGGCGATGACCCTCGGCGCGGCGCCGTGCTAGGTCCCGTTGTCGCTGCGAGGCGGGCACTTCGCACACCACTCCCCACCCGGCCCCGCTGTCGCTGCGAGGCGGGCACTTCGCGCACCACTCCCCCGACCGTGCGTAGGGTTTCGTCGGTGGCCCATCCCCCGTCCCCGACGCGCGTTTTCGCGCGGCGCGCGACGCTGGCGCGCTCGGTGCGGCTGCTGTCGGAATTCCGCTACGAGCAGTCCGACCCGGCCCGCTTCTACGGCGCGCTGGCCGCCGACACCGCGGCGATGGTGGCCGACCTGTGGCAGGCCACGCGTGACGAACCACCGGCGGGCCGCACGGTGCTCGACGTCGGCGGCGGCCCCGGCTACTTCGCGGCCGCGTTCACCGACGCGGGGTTCCGCTACGTCGGCGTCGAGCCGGACCCGGGCGAGATGCACGCGGCCGGCCCGGCGCCCGGCACCGCGGCGAACGCCGGCACGTTCGTGCGGGCGTCGGGCATGGCGCTGCCGTTCGCCGACGACTCGGTGGACATCTGCCTGTCGTCCAATGTCGCCGAGCACGTGCCAAGGCCGTGGCGGCTGGGCGCCGAAATGCTGCGCGTGACCAAGCCGGGGGGCCTGGCGGTGCTGTCGTACACCGTGTGGCTCGGTCCCTTCGGCGGCCACGAGATGGGCCTGACCCACTACCTGGGCGGCGCCCGCGCGGCCGCCCGCTACGCCCGCAGGCACGGGCATCCGCCCAAGAACAACTACGGGTCGTCGTTGTTCGCGGTGACCGCCGCCGCGGGCCTGGACTGGTCGGCCAACACCGGGGCCGCGGTGGCCGCTTTCCCGCGCTACCACCCACGATGGGCGTGGTGGCTGACCTCGATACCGGTCGTGCGCGAGTTCCTGGTGAGCAATCTGGTGCTGGTCCTACAACCCCAATAGTGAAACGTGTTCTCGTTTGGCGTCGGCTTGGGTAGGGTGGCGCCCATGAGCGACGCTACAACGGAGTACGACAAGCTATTCATCGGCGGCAAATGGACGGAACCGTCGACCTCCGAGGTCATCGAGGTGCACTGCCCCGCGACCGGTGAGTACGTGGGCAAGGTGCCGCTGGCGGCGGCCGCCGACGTCGACGCCGCGGTCGCCGCCGCGCGCGAGGCCTTCGACAACGGCCCCTGGCCCAGCACGCCGCCGAAGGAGCGCGCGGCCGTGATCGCCAACGCGCTCAAGGTCATGGAGGAGCGCAAGGACCTCTTCACGCAGCTGCTCGCGGCCGAGACGGGTCAACCCCCGACCAGCGTCGAAACGATGCACTGGATGAGCTCGATCGGCGCCCTGAACTTCTTCGCCGGCCCGGCGGCGGACCAGGTCAAGTGGAAAGAAACCCGCAACGGCGGCTACGGGCAGAGCATCGTGTACCGCGAGCCGATCGGCGTGGTGGGTGCGATCGTGGCGTGGAACGTGCCGCTCTTCCTGGCCGTCAACAAGCTGGGCCCGGCGCTACTGGCCGGCTGCACCGTGGTGCTCAAGCCCGCCGCCGAGACCCCGCTGAGCGCCAACGCGCTGGCGGAGGCCTTCGCCGAGGCGGGACTCCCCGAGGGCGTGCTGTCGGTGGTGCCCGGCGGCGTCGAAACCGGCCAGGCGCTGACCTCCAACGCGGGCGTCGACCTGTTCTCCTTCACCGGCAGCTCCGCCGTCGGCAAGGAGATCGGCCGGCGCGCCGCCGATCTGCTCAAGCCGTGCACCCTGGAACTCGGCGGCAAGTCGGCGGCCATCGTCCTCGACGACGTCGACCTCGCCGCCGCCATCCCGATGCTGGTCTTCTCCGGAATCATGAACACCGGGCAGGCCTGCGTGGCCCAGACCCGCATCCTCGCCCCGCGGTCGCGCTACGACGAAATCGTGGACGCCGTCGGCAATTTCGTGCAGATGCTGCCGGTCGGCAAGCCGGACGACCCGGCCGCGCAGATCGGCTCGCTAATCTCGGAGAAGCAGCGCGCCCGCGTCGAGGGTTACATCGCCAAGGGCATCGAGGAGGGCGCCCGCCTGGTGTGCGGCGGCGGCCGCCCC
>NZ_LZKC01000365.1:0-8453 GCF_001672685.1 Mycobacterium sp. E2462 | reverse complement strand
CACACCGGCGTCGAGCAGGTCCTGGTGTTCCTGCCGCAGGGCGCGTCGATCGCCCAGACCGTGGCCGCGCCGTTCCCCAACATGGCGGCGCTGGACCTGGCGCTGTCCATCAACCAGCCACCGCCCTGCCTGACGGGCTTCATCCCCGCGCCGGAGTGGCGGTCCCCGGCTGACACCAGCCTGCAACCGTTGCCGACGGGCACCTACTGCAAGATCCCGATGGACACCCCGGCCAACAGCGTCCGCGGTTCGCGCAACATTCCCTGCGTCGACATCCCTGGGAAGCGGGCGGCCACGCCGCGCGAATGCCGCGACCCGAAGCCGTACGTGCCGGCGGGCACCAACCCCTGGTTCGGTGACCCCAACCAGTTCCTGACCTGCCCGGCGCCGGCGGCCCGCTGTGACCAGCCGGTCAAGCCGGGCCTGGTGATCCCGGCGCCGTCGATCAACAACGGGTTGAACCCGGCGCCGTCGGACCGAGTGGCGGGCACGCCCCCGCCGGTGAGCGATCCGGTGTCCCGGCCGGGCTCGGGTACCGTGCAGTGCAACGGCCAGCAGCCCAACCCGTGTGTGTACACCCCCAGCGGGCCTCCGGCGGCGATCTACAGTCCCCAAAGCGGTGAACTGGTAGGGCCGGACGGAGTGAAGTACTCCGTCGAGAACTCGACCCGAACAGGAGACGACGGATGGAAGGAGATGCTGGCGCCAGCCGGCTGAACCCCCCACCGATGCCGAAGTTTGGCCGTTCCCGTAGGCGTCGTCTGAAGACTCCCGAAGAGCCGGTGGTCGGCGCCGCCGACCCGCAGACCGGGGACGTCGCCGACGAGCAGGACAGCACGAGGTCCGACGACGCCTCTGATGAGGCCTCCGATAAGGCCCCCGAAACGGCGCAGGACGCGGTCGAGGACCCGCCCGCCGACGGTGCCCCGGCGACCTCTGTGGCCGACACCGTGGACCCCGATGACGCCGAGGAACCCACCGACCCTCCGGCGGGGTCCGACGCGACCGACACCCCGGCCGAGCGTCCCGCCTCGCGCCTGGGTCGCGGCTGGTTGGTCGGCATCGCGGCGGCCCTGTTGCTGGGCGCCGGCGGCATCGGCGCCGGCGGCTATCTCGCCCTGCGCTCGCACCAGGAGAGCCAGGCGATCGCCCGCAACGACGCGGCGGCGCTCAAGGCGGCGGTGGACTGCGTGTCGGCCACCCAGGCCCCGGACACCAACGCCATGAACGCCAGCGAGCAGAAGATCATCGACTGCGGCACCGACAATTTCCGCTCGCAGGCGCTGCTGTACACCAGCATGCTCGTGCAGGCCTACCAGGCGGCGAACATCCACGTGCAGGTGGCGGACGCCCGCGCGGCGGTCGAGCGCAACAACCGCGACGGGTCGATCGACGTGCTGGTCGCGTTGCGCGTCAAAGTGGCCAGCGACCAGGCGCAGAACGAGACGGGCTACCGGCTGCGGGTGAAGATGGCGCTCGCCGAAGGCCAGTACAAGATATCCAAGCTCGACCAGGTGACGAAGTGACGGTGGTGCTCGACAAGGTCCAGACCCCGCCGCCACCCCCGGTGACCCCGCGCTCGCCGCGGGATGTCTTGGCGCCGTGGGCGTTACGCGTCGGTGCCGTCGCGGTCGACGTGCTGCCGGGCACCGCCGTCGTCACGACCCTGGCCCTGGTGTCGCTGGCCGTGCCGGCCCGCGGTGCGTGGTGGTGGGTGTGCATCGTGGCGCTCGGGCTCGTCACCCTGCTCGTGCTCGCCAACCGCCTGTTGCTGCCGACGATCACCGGCTGGAGCCTGGGGCGCGGGCTCATGGGCATCGCGGTGAGGTGCCGCGACGGCGCGGCGCCCGGACCCTGGGAGCTGCTGCTGCGCGACGCGGCGCACCTCGTCGACCTCGTGTCCGTGGTCGGATGGCTGTGGCCGCTGTGGGATTCGCGCCGTCGCACCTTCGCGGACATGCTGACGCGCACCGAGGTCCGCCGCCTCGACCCGGACGCCGCGCCGCCGCGCATCCGGCGCTGGACCGTGGCGGCGCTGTCCGCGGCGGCGGCCCTGTGCGTGGCCGGCGCCGCCGTGGGCTATTGGGCGGTGTTCGCCCCGGAACGGCAATCCGACCAGACCAGGGCGGAGGTCGCGACGCAGGGACCGAAGATCGTCGCCCAGATGCTGACCTACGACCCCAAGTCGCTGCGCGACGACTTCGCCCGGGCCCGGTCGCTGGCCACCGAGAGCTATCGCGGCCAGCTGGCCGCCCAGCAGGATCTGGTGCAGAAGGGCAACCCGGTCATCAACGAATACTGGCCGGCCGACGCCGCCATCCTGTCGGCCAGCCCGGACCGGGCCACCATGTTGCTGTTCCTGCACGGCCGGCGCGGCACCGGACCCGAGCAGCGCTACATCAGCGCCACCGTGCGCGTCGTCTTCGCCAAGACAAGCGACGACCGGTGGCTGGTCGACGACCTCGCCGTGCTGGCCAAACCCCGACCGCCGGGGAGCGGCAAGTGAGCCCCCGGCGCAGGATCGCCCCCGGTGAGCGTCCGCTGCTGGTCGATCAGCCGGTGCCGGCGCCGCGCTCCCGAGAACTGCCCTGGGTCGCCACGATCGCCGCGGTGCTCATGGTTGCGGCCATCGCCGGCTGCGCGCTGATGCTCATCGCCCATCAGCACCGCGAGCGCGCCGCGTCGAAGGATCGCGAGGTGATCGGCTACGTGAGCGGCTTCATGACGGAGTTCACGTCGGTCGACCCGTTCCACGCCAACGACTACGTGACGCGGATCCTGGGCGAGGCGACCGGCGACTTCGCCAAGCAATTCCAGCAGAACGCCAATCAGATTCTGCTGCAGGTGGCCCGCGCCGAACCGGCCACCGGCTCCATCCTGGGTGCCGGCGTGGAGCGCTGGAACGACGACGGCAGCGTCACCGTCATGGTCGCCACGGCGATTTCCAGCAAGACGCCGGACGAGAAGCAGGTCGTGGAAAACACCAATCGTTGGGCGGCCACCGCCACGCGGGAAGGGAACCAGTGGAAGATCAGCAGTCTGCAACAGGTGATCTGACCGCGCAGGACCGCGCATCGAGGGGTCCCGACGAGGGCGCCGAAAGCGCCGCCGCGGCAACCGATTCCACGGCGGCCGAGTCCCCGGCGGCCGACGGTGACGCCGTCGACGATAACGCCGTCGATGACGACGACGCGCCCACGGAGCCGGCGCCCGACGGGCGGCGCCGCAAGCGGCTGGCCGGTAAGCGGCTGGCGATCGCGGTGGTCGCCGCCGCCGTGCTGTTCGTCGGGTCCGCCGGTTTCGCGGGCGCGTCCCTGCAGCCGTACCTCTCCGACCGCGCCACCGCCGCGACCAAGCTGAACGTCGCGCGCACCGCGGCCAGGGCGATCACGACGCTGTGGACCTACACCCCCGAGAACATGGACACCCTGGCCGACCGGGCGTCGGCCTACCTCAGCGGCGACTTCGAGGCGCAGTACCGCAAGTTCGTCGACGCCATCGTCGCCCCCAACAAGCAGGCGAAGATCACCAACAGCACCGAGGTCACCGGCGCGGCGGTGGAGTCCCTGGACGAGAACAACGCCGTCGTCATCGTCTACACCAACACCTCGTCCACCAGCCCGCTGACCAAGAACATCCCGTCGCTGAAGTACCTGTCCTACCGGCTGTTCATGAAGCGTTCCCAGAGCCGGTGGCTGGTGACCCGGATGACCACCATCACTTCGCTGGACCTCACGCCGCACGTGTAGCGCGTCGACGAGTCCCGCGAAATAGACTGCAGCTCGTGCCCGCAACCTCGCCGGTCTCCGAGCGGTGGACCGTGGTGGCGTTGCTGCTCCTGACCTTCGCCACGGGGCTGGCGGACTCGATCAGTATCTTGGTGCTCGGCCACGTGTTCGTCGCCAACATGACGGGCAATGTGATCTTCCTCGGGTTCTGGTTGGCGCCGAGGACCACGATCGATCTGACCGCGGTCGCGGTGGCGTTGCCGACGTTTGTCTGCACCACCGTGGTCAGCGGCCGCCTGTGGCGCGGATTCGGTGACCGGACCCGGCCGTGGATCACCACCATCTTGATCACGGAGATCGTGGTGCTGATAGCGCTGTCCGTGCTGGGCGGCGTAGGCGCCCTGCACTACCACGACAACACCAAACTCATCATCATCGGATTGCTGGCGGTGACCTTCGGCCTGCAGCACACCAGCGCCCGCCAGTTCGGCATCCCGGAGTTGTCCACCACGGTGTTGACGTCGACCATCGTGAGCCTCGGTCTGGACAGTCGCCTGGCCGGGGGCAGCGGCGAGCGCCAGAACCTGCGCATCGCCGTCGTCGTGACGATGTGCGCCGGAGCGTTCGTCGGCGCGACCATGTCGCGGGTCGTCGTCGCGCCGGTCTTCGCCGTCACCGCGGCGGTGGTGGCGAGCAGCCTGTTGATCTTCCGGCTCGCGCCGCAGACCGCTAGTTGAAGGCCAGCCAGCTGGGCAGGGCCCGCTCGTGGGAATCGCACAGCACCTCGCGGGTGTCACACGAGCCGCGCGGCGAGCCGGCCCCGGCCCACATGCCGCCGGTGTCGCGGCGCAACACGATCGCCGAGGATCCGCCGCCGTCGAGCAGCACGGCGGTATCGCTGCCCAGCCCGCGGAACAGGTCCTGCATGTTGTCGGGCGTGTAGTTGCCGCCCTCGAAGATGTACATCTCGTCTTTCTGCTTGGCGTAGGCCAACGCCGTGCGCGCGGCGCTCGGCCCGCCGTCGTGCAACTGCCCGGTGTTGCCGGGCGCGAGCAGCCCGATCCCCGACACCGCGACGAACCGTTCGTTGCGGTTGAGCAGGTCCGCGACCACCGGGGTGGCGGCGTCGTAGTCGCTCTTGGTGCGGGGCCACACCACATACGGCGCGCCGCCCGACGGCATGATCATGGTGGTCAGGGCGCTCCAGCTCTCGCCGCCGCCCGACAGCCCCTGCTTGCCCGGGTAGGCGACGGTTCCGGTCACCGCCTGGTTGGCGCGACCCTGGCCGTGGGTGTTGTCCACGAAGGCGCCCAACGGCGAACTGCACCCGGTCTGCCGCCACGAACCACCCTTCTGGCCGCGGACGTCGAAGAAGTTGGCGTTGATCGCGATGGTCGGCTGCCCCATCCGCTGCCACGCCTGCAGCGGAGCGTAGAGCTCCGATGCCTGCCAGAGCCCCTCGCCGGTGCGCGCGGCGGGGTTGTTCTCACAGCGCGCCTGGTCGCCCTGGTGGGTGTCCACCAGCAGGTGCGGGGAGAGCCGCCCGGCCGCGTTCTTGATGATCATCAGGTGGCCGCCGTTGTTCATCTCGTACCAACTGCCGCCGGCGTTGAGCATGGGCGCCGGATGACCGGGGCCGAAGTTGTACACCAGGTACGCGCCGCGGGTGGTGCTGATCGCGTTGGCCAGCAGGTCCCGGCCGTCGGCCGCGTGCGCCAGGGGTTGGCCCGTGGTGCCGGCCAGCGCCAGGCACGCGACGACGGCGGTGCAGCATGCCGCCAGCCGGCGCAAGCTGGCGCGTACGGTCAGCACGTTGGCCCTTTCCGCCCGGAACCGATGCAACACCAATATCATCAGTCACATCAGTAACACTGTCAAACATGATCACGACAGCGTGACGGTCGGGCGGCGTTCGAATTACGGCCGCTCGCTTGAACTTTCGGACTCGGCCGGCTCGGCCGGGTGGGCAGCGGGGCCCTCGGCCGCACCTTCCCCGGTGCCGGCCCCGGTGTCGGTGGCCGGCGTCGTCGCGGGCGCCTGCTTGCCGCGGCGGGCCTGGTGCTGCGCCTGGTGCTCGGCCGCGATCGCCAACTCGACCGCGCCGGGGATGCGGTGAAATCCCTTGCGGTCGTACAGCCGGGTGACGATGCCGCCCAGCAGCAACCCGATCGCCAGCCCGATCGTCGTCAGGATCAGCGCTTGCCCCAGGCCGGTGCCGGGATGGCCCTTGAAGTACAGCAGCGAGCGGGCGCCCAGGAACACCTGGTGCATCGGCTCGAACTCGGCCAGCCAGCGGAAGAAGGGTGGCGTCGCTTCCAGCGGGACGGTGGCCCCGGCGGACGGCAGGCCCAGGATCACGAAGACGAGCATGCTCACCAGCAACCCCGCCGTGCCCAGGACCGACAGCAACGAGCTGGACGTGATCCCCACGGCGGCGATCGCGAACACGCCGTAGAGCCACAGTTGCCAGCCCAGGTCGATGGGCATGCCGAGGGCGTCGGCGATTGCCAGGTAAACCCCCGACGTCAACAGCGCCAGCAGCACCATCATCGTCCACTTCACCAGCAGCGTCTGAAATCTCGAGATCTTGACCTGCTCGGCGAAACGGTAGACGGGACCGAATTCGGCCGGCACGTAACCGAGCAGCGCGTCGACCAGCGTGCTGACCACGATGCTGCCCGTGAAGCCGGCCAGCAGCAGCAACAGCGCGTAGTAGAACGCCGAGAGGCCGTTGCCGGTGCCTTCGGGCAGCGGGTTGTAGACGGTCGACTGGATGTCGATCGGATCGCTCAGGCCGGCCGCCGCGGCGCCGGGCAGCGGCGCCCCGCCGGTCTGCGCGGCGACCTGCTCGGTGAGCCGCTGACCGGCGATGCCGTTGGCAATGCCCATCGCCGAGGTCAGCGTCTGCCCGGCGATGCTCGCGCCCATGGTGCCGGCCCGCGGGTTGGTCGAGATGGTGATGGCCGGGCGCTCGACGCGCGCCGGCGCCACCGCGCTGGTCGCGAAGTCACGCAGCTTGGACGACAGGCTCGGCGGGATCAGCAGCTGGCCGTACACCCGGCCGGTGTCGAGCTGATGCCTGGCCTCGTCGCGGGGCAGCACGCGGATGTCGAACTTGTCCTTGTCCAAGCCGTTGGTCAGGCGGTCGACGATCTGGGCGCCCGCCGGGCCGGCGTCCTCGTTGACCACGGCGATGGGGAAGTGCCGCAGGTTGGTGGTCGGGTTGAGAATGCCCCCGAGGTACAGCGCGCACAGCGCCGACATGAGCGCCAAAGTGATCAGCAGCGGCGCCGCCCAGAAGCGCACGGTGCCGATCGCTTTGACGTTGCGATTCGGGTTGGGCGCCGCGTGCTGCGCGTGCGAGTGAGGCATGCCGACTCCTGTCTGTCGTGCCCAACTCTATGGGCAGAGTCGCCGGACCGTCATGGCGTCAGCCGCCCAGCCGGGCGTGCATCTCCCAGACCAACAGCTCGGCCGGTTCCGTCGCGGTCACCCGCCTGCCGTCGTCGCCGGTGAACCGGATCGCGTCGCCCTCGGCGGCGGCGCCGATCCCTTCCACCGTCACGCCGCCGCGGGCCACATACAGATGCAGGTACGGCGCGGGGGGCAGCGTCACGGTGTCACCGGTCCGCAGGCGCGCGCCGAGCAGCGCGGCGTTGCGGTTGTGCAAGGTGATGGCCGCCGCGTGCGCGGGCCGGCCCGACGCGATGGGGACCAGGTCACCGTCCAGCGCGGCCCGGTCGACGTCGTGCTGTTGATAGCTCGGGTCGAGGCCGGACTCGTCCGGCGCCACCCACATCTGCACGAACTGCACAGGCTCCGTGCGGGATTCGTTCTTCTCCGAGTGCAGGATGCCGCTCCCGGCCGACATGCGTTGTGCCAGCCCGGGATAGATGACACCGCGGGTGCCGGTGGAGTCGCGGTGGGACAGCTCGCCTCGCAGCACCCAGGTCACGATCTCCATGTCCCGATGCGGATGGGTGTCGAATCCCGTTGCCGGCGCCACGATGTCGTCGTTGTTGACCAGCAGCAGGCCGTGATGGGTGTTGCCCGGATCGTAGTGGTCGCCGAAGGAAAACGAATGCCGCGACGTCAACCAGGGCGTCGCGGTGACGGCCCGGTCTGCGGCGCGCCGAATCTCCGCGTGCATCGCCTCAGCCTAGTGGCCCGGCCCGTCAGGTGACCGTGGCCGTGAGCAGCCGCTGGGCGCGCGCGAGGGCGGCGTCCAGCTCGGCTAGCGTCAGCCCCGGCGAACGACCCAGGTGGATCTCGATCTGGTAGTCGGGCTGACCGCCCGGACCGAATATCGGCAGAACCACGAATTCGGTGCTGGCCAAATCGGATTCGAGGGTGTCGGTGACGGACTGCAGCGTCACCATGGTCATCAGCGTCCGCAGCTGGCGGGCGACCCGATCGGTCGGTTCCAGCGAGGCCAGCACGTCGGCCAGCCGGTGGTGCAGCGACCCGTGGCTGTCGTCGAAGCGCCACGCGCCGTAACCCCGGGCCCGGATGTCGGCGAGGACCCGCTGGTGGTCGGCGATCTCGTCGCGGGTCAGGCGGGGCAGCACCCGGTGCAACCAGGCACGGACGAACTCGTCGTCGCGCCACGCCATGGCGACCAGCCCGAACGGCGGGTCGATGGGGAAGCGCTGGCCGACGGCGTGCTCGCCATCGGTGCCGTGGCCGACCGCGTCGATCGTGATCAGGTGCCGGCCGCCGATCTGC
>NZ_LZKC01000364.1:0-30026 GCF_001672685.1 Mycobacterium sp. E2462 | reverse complement strand
AGATTCAGATCCGCCGGGTGGCCCAGCGCCTGTTGAAGTTCGGCGCAAAGTGACGGGCCCGGGCCGCGCGGCCACCGCCGTCGACCTGGCGCTCGCGCTGCGCGGCGTGCTGGCGCCGGTGCTCGGCGGTGAGCCCGCGATCGAGAACCTGCGCGCCCTGACCGGCGGCGCCAGCCGGACCACCTGGGCGTTCGACGCGGACCTGGCCGGACGACGCCGCTCGCTCATCCTGCGTACCGGGCCGCCCGAGGCCGTGCACGCCGGCATGGAGCTCGAGGCCAGCGCCCAGGCCGCCGCCGCGGCGGCGGGCGCGCCCGTCCCGCACGTCCTAATCGCCGCCGATTCCCTTGACGCCTTGGGCACCCCGTATCTCATCTGCGACGAGGTCCGTGGCGAGACCATCGTCCGGCGCATCCAACGCCAGCTCGACGCCGCCGGTGGCCGCGCGGCCCGGGCCCGTCACTTTGCGCCGAACTTCAACAGGCGCTGGGCCACCCGGCGGATCTGAATCTCCTCGGCGCCCTCGGTGATGCGGTACCGCCGGTGATGGCGGTAGATGTGCTCGAACGGCTCGTGCCGGCTGTAGCCGAGGCCGCCGAAGATCTGCATGGCCCGGTCGGCGGCGTCGCACACCAGCCGGTTTGCGCGATAGTTGGCCATCGAAACCTTGTCCGACACCTCCATGTGGTGGTCGCGGTCCAGGTGCCAGGCCGCGTAGTGCACCAACAGCCGGACCATCTGGGCTTCGGTCTGCAGCTCGGCCAGCGGCCACTGCACGGCCTGGTTGACCGACAGCGGCTTGCCGAAAACCCGGCGCGCCCCGGCGTATTCGGCGGCCCGGTCGATGCAGTACTGCGCCGCGCCCAGGCTGCTGGCCGCCTGCCGAATCCGGTTCTCGTGCAGAAAGGTCTGGGCGACCTCCAGCCCGCGGTCCACCTCACCCAGCACGGCGTCGGCCGGCACCCGCACGTCGGTGAGCTCGACCTCGCCGTGGTCGGTGGGCATGTTGAAGGTCCACCAGTAGTACGGGACGGTGAAACCGGGCGCATCGGTGGGCACCAGGAAGGCGGTGATGCCCAGGGCGGCGCCGGGCTCCCCGGACGTCCGCGCGAATACCAGGTCGTGGGTGGCCCGGTGCACTCCGGTGTTGAACCGTTTGGCGCCGTTGAGCACCCAGCCGTCGCCGTCGGCCTGCGCGCGGGTCTCTAGCCAGGTCGCGTCCGAGCCGTGTTGGGGTTCGGTCAGACCGAACGCCATCGAGCGCTCACCGGTGATCAGCGCCTCCGACCACACTCGGCGTTGTTCGTCGGTGCCGAAGCGCTCCATCATGATCACCTGCGGGAAGTTCCCGACGATCGACGATTCGTTCTGCAGATCGTTGTGCAGTCCCAGGCCGCGGTGCGCCAGGTGTTCGCGGATCACGGCCATGTCGAGGTTGCTGCCGTCGCGGCCCCCTAACGACGCCGGCAGCCCGTAGCGCAGCCAGCCGGCTTGGTCGGCGCGCCTGCGCATTTCGGCAAGGAGGTTTTCCCACTCGTCGGTGGGGATGCCGTCGTTGTCCCAGTCGGTGCGGGCATGTTCGCGGCGCTTGTCGAAGTACTGGATGTTGTCGCGTTCCAGCGGCTTGATCTCGGCTTCGATGAACTCGTCCATCTCGGCGAGCACACCCGGAAGGTGTTCGGGCAAAGTGAAATCCACGTTATCTCCTCGGGTCCGCGCGGCCAGTGTTCGTCCCTACCGGCGAAGCCGCCGAGATAAAACCTCCCGCCGACGTTACCGGGCTGCGCCGGCCCTCGGCCGTCAGCGCCGGTGTTGCCCGGGGGCGGAGATCAGTCACGGATCCGGTCCCCGGCCCGCAGCAGCGCACTGGGAAGGTCATGGCCGACAACGGATTTCGCGACGCGGGCGGCGGCGATGGCCGCCTGCAGGTCGATATCGACCTCGATGCCGCTGTCGCGCAGCAGATAAACTAGATCCTCGGTGGCGATGTTGCCCGTGGCGCCGGGCGCGAAGGGGCAGCCGCCCAGGCCGCCCGCCGACGCGTCCAGGCGGGTGACTCCGCACTGCACGGCGGCGTAGGCGCTGGCCAGTCCCGAGCCGCGGGTGTTGTGGAAGTGCGCGCCCAGCGGCAGGTCGCCGATGACCGGGCGCAGTTGCGCGACAAGCGAATTCACCCGACCCGGTGTGACGGTGCCGATGGTGTCGGCGATGCAGAACCGGTCGGCCCCCGCGCCGCGGGCGGCGGTGGCGATCTCCAGCACCCGCTGCGGCGGGGTCGCGCCCTCGAAGGGGGAGTCCCAGGCCGTCGCGACGACGACTTCGACCGTGGCGCCGGAGTCGTGCGCGATGCCGACGATCTCGCCGATCTGCTCGGTGGCCTCAGCGCTGGTGCGTCCCACGTTGGCGTTGCTGAAGGTGTCGTCGGCGGCGACGACGTACTCGATCGAACGCAACCCGGCCGCGACGGCCCGCTTGGCGCCGCCCGCGCTCGCGACCAGCGCCGAGAATTCGATATCGGGATAGTCCCGCAAGTGGGCGGCGAGCTCGGCGGCGTCGGCCATCGACGGAACCTTGGACGGGGACACGAATGCGGTGGCCTCGACCTCGCGCACACCGGTCGCCGCCACGGCGGCCAGCAGTTCGAGCTTGGCCGACAACGGGATCGGCTTCTCGATCTGCAACCCGTCGCGCAGCGCCACCTCACGAATGTCGACCTTGGTCACAGCACCCCCTCGGTCCGCAGCTCGTCGAGTTCTTTTCGTGTCAGGCCCAGCAGCCCCAGGTAGACCTCGTCGTTGTGCTGCCCCGGTCGAGCGGGGCCGGCGCTGCGCACGGCGCCCGGCGACTCGGAGAGGACCGGCACCACGCCCGGCCCCAGCACGGTGCGCCCGACGCGCTCGTCGTAGTGCTCGACCAGCATGCCGCGGGCGCGCAGCTGCGGGTCCGCGACCACCTCGGCCACCGTGTTGATGGGTCCGGCGATGACACCGGCAGCGCTCAGCGTGTCGATGATGTCGGCGGGTTGCCGCGCTGCCGCCCATTCGCCGATGATCTCGTCGAGCTCGTCTTGGTTGCGGCCGCGGGCGACGTGGGTGTCGAACCGGTCGTCGGTGGCCAGCTCCGGGCGCCCCATCACCTTGCACAGGCGTGCGAATACCGTGTCCTGGTTTGCGGCGATCACCACCCAGGAGCCGTCGGCGGTGCGGTAGATGTTCGACGGCGCGATGCCCTCGAGTCGGGTGCCCGACGGTCCGCGCACCACGCCGCCGAGGTCGTAGTCGGGGATCGTGGATTCCTGTACAGCCAAACACGATTCGGTCAGCGCGACGTCCACCACCTGGCCGCGACCGGTGACGCTGCGGCGGTACAGCGCGGCCAGCGCGCCCTGGGCGCCGAACATGCCGGCGAGGCTGTCGCCGAGCGAGAGCGCCAGCCGCGGCGGCGGGCCGCCGGGGAAGCCGTTGAGGTGCCGCAATCCGCTAGCGGCCTCGGCGACCGAGGCGTACCCGGCCTTGCGCGCGTCCGGGCCGGTCTGGCCGTAACCGGAGACGCGGACCAGGATGACGCCGGGGTTGCGGTCGCGCAGCACGTCGTAGCCGAGGTCCCATTTCTCCAGCGTGCCGGGGCGGAAGTTCTCGACCACGATGTCCGACTCGGCGACGAGGTCGAGAAACAGCTCGCGGCCCCGCGGATGGCGCAGGTCCAGGGTGACGGCGCGCTTGTTGCGGGCGTGCACCGTCCAGAACACGTGGTGGCCGTCGAGCTCCGCCTGGCCCCAGGTTCGCAGCGGGTCCGGGGCCCCCGGCAGCTCCACCTTGATGACGTCGGCGCCCATGTCGCCCAGCAGCCGGCCGGTGAAGGGGCCGGCGATCAGGGTGCCCAGTTCGAGGGCCCGGATGCCGTCGAGGGGTCCCGCCGCGCCGGGTGACGTCATCGCGCACCCGCGAAGCGGTGCCCGGCTTGGCAATCGGTGACGACGGCGCCCCGCCTGTCGCGGTGGCCTTGGCCCGCGTAATGTCCTGTGGCGCAGCGAATGTCGTGCATATCCTCGTCCTGGTGCCCGTCGAGTGGCCAGCGGTTGTGGCTTGGCTCGTCGGCAACATTACTCATCGATGGCGCCGGAATGTCGGGGGACTACAGGCCAGCCGGTCACCACGGGCGTCGTCGCCGTTGCGGCGCGACAGCCAACCGCGGCGTGTTGGGGTCTGCCAAGGTGCCGTGCACGACGAACCCAACTCTCCTGACGGCGGGGGCGACGAGCGCAAAACTGAAAAGTGACGTTAGTTTTCGCTACTGCACCGCACAAGGGGCCGACGGGCGCGCGCGTGGGCTCAGGAGCCCCAGCGGTCCCAGTCCGGAGTCGACTGGTTTTGTGCCCACCTCATAGCGACAACTGAAGAATGCGCCGCGTAGCGTGCCGCTCGCTAACCGCGGTGTCGCTGTGAGGCGGGCACTTCGCCTATCACCGCGGAGAGCGGCCGCCCCGAAGCACGCCGGAAGCGCGCCGCAAGCGCGCCGCCCCTAGCCGCGTACCCGCAGAACGACCTTGCCCTTCGCGGTGCGGTTCTCCAGCGACGCGATGGCGGCGCCCGCCTCGTCCAGCGAGTAGACCGCGGGCTCGGGGGCGGCGAGCTCGCCAGACGTGAGCAGCCGTTCGAGGCCGGCCCACTGCTCGGCCAGCGCGCCGGGGTGGCGTCCCGTCCACGCGCCCCAACCCACGCCGACCACGTCAATGTTGTTGAGCAGCAACCTGTTTACCTTGACGGTAGGAATTTCGCCGCCGGTGAAGCCGACCACCAGAAGCCGCCCACCGGGGGCCAGGGAACGCAACGAATCGGTGAACCGATCGCCGCCGACGGGGTCGAGGACGATGTCGACCCCGCGGCCGTCGGTCAGTTCCTTGACCGCGTCCTTGAACCCGTCGGCCAGGACCACGTCCGTGGCACCGGCGGCGGTGGCGATGTCGGCCTTCTCCGGCGTGCTGACCACCGCGATGCTGCGCGAAGCCCCCAGCGCCGGCGCCAGCCGCAGCCCGGAGGTGCCGATGCCTCCGGCCGCTCCGTGCACCAGCACCGTCTCGCCCCGCTGCAGCCGCCCGCGCGTCGTCAACGCGAAATACACGGTCAGGTCGTTGAACAACAACCCGGCGCCCGCCTCGAAGCTGACGTTGTCGGGCAGCTTGAACACGCGGTCGGGCGACAACACGGCGACCTCGGCCATGCCGCCCGCGAGCATCGTCAGGCCGACCACCCGGTCCCCGGGCCGCACGTGGGCGTCGTCGGACGCGGAGCGGACCACCCCGGCGATCTCGGCGCCCAGCACGAACGGCGGATCGGGGCGGTACTGGTAGAGGCCGCGGGTGAGCAGCGCGTCGGGAAACGCTACGCCGGCCGCGTGCACGTCGACCACCACGCCCTCGCCGGCCGGCTCGTCGATGTCGGCCAACTCGACCGCGTCAGGACCGTCCAGCCGGGTCACCCGTATCGCGCGCATGCCACCTCCGTCGTCAGCCGATCAGCGCCCGCCCAGCGTATGCCGACTCAGAAACCACCGGCGACCCGCACCACCGCGCGCCCGGAGAACTCACCGGCACGCACCCGGTCGATCGCGCCCACCACGTCCTTGACGTCGACGTCGGTCACCAGCGAGTCCAGGTGACGGGGCCGCAACGTATCGCCCAGGCGGGCCCACAGCTCACGGCGCCGCCCGATCGGCATCAGGACCGAATCCATGCCCAGCAGCGCGACGCCGCGCAGGATGAACGGCATCACCGTGGTGTTCAGCGCCGGGCCGCCGGTGAGCCCGCTGGCCGCGACCGCGCCGCCGTAGTCGACGGTGCTGAGCACGTCGGCGAGGGTCGCGCCGCCCACGCAGTCCACGGCGCCCGCCCAGCGCGCCTTGCCCAACGGTCGCGGCTTGGCGTCGGGGTCGGCGGGTAGCCGACCGATAACCTCCGCGGCACCAAGGCTTTTCAAGCGGTCGGCCGCGTCGGCCTTGCCGGTCGACGCCACCACCTGATAACCGGCAGCCGCCAGCAGGTCCACGCTGACCGAGCCCACGCCGCCGGTGGCGCCCGTGACCACGATGGGGCCGGCGTCGGGCGCGATGCCCCAATCCAGGAGTGCCTGCACGCTCATCCCCGCGGTGAACCCGGCGGTGCCGATCGCGGCGCCCTCGTGCGGGCTGAGGGGGCCCAGCGGCACCACCTGGTCGGCGGGCAACCGCGCGTACTCGGCGTAGCCGCCGTGGTGGCCGGTGCCGATCGCGTACCCGTGAGCCAATACCTGGTCGCCGACGGCGAAGTCGGGCGATGCGGAGTCGACGACTTCGCCGGTCAGGTCGATGCCCGGCACCACCGGATAATTGCGCACCACCCCGCCGCCGGGCGTCAGCGCCAACGCGTCTTTGTAGTTGACGCTCGAGTACAGCACCCGGATTGTCACGTCACCGGGCGGCAGGTCGGAGTTGCCCAGCGTTTCGATCGAGGTCGTTATCCGGTCACCATCTTGGCGCGCAACGAGCGCTTGAAACGTGTCCATGCCTCGACGCTAGCCTCGGCCGACGAGTTCCTTCCCACTCGGTCGGTGCTCTGTCTCGCGGACCGAACTCGACGACGCGGTGCGCCAACGGATGAACGCCGCCGGCTGACGCTATTTGAGCTCGGCCGACGACAGGCCCAGCAGGCGGCGGGCGACCACTAGCTGCTGAATCTGCTGGGTGCCCTCGAAGATGTCGAGGATCTTCGAGTCGCGTGCCCACTTCTCCAGCAGCGACTGTTCGGAATAGCCTGCCGTGCCGGCCAATTCGACGGACTTGAGGGTGACGTCACTGGCCATCCGCCCCGCCTTGGCCTTGCTCATCGAGGCCTCTTTGGAGTTCGGGATCTTGTTGTCCGCCTGCCACGCGGCGCGCAGCGCAAGCAGATAGGCCGATTCCCAATCGGCCTCCATCCGCAGGAATTCCGACGCCGCGGCGCTCTGCACGTGCGACGGCTGGTCATAGGAGATTTCCACGCCGGCGTCGGTGAGGATCTTGCGGATCTCCTCCAACGCGGCGCGTCCGACGCCGATGGCCATGGCGGCCACGATCGGCCGGGTGTTGTCGAAGGTCTCCATTACCCCGGAGAAGCCCTTGCCGACCTCAATCTCGGGGTTGCCCAGCAGGTTCTCCTTGGGAATGCGGACGTTGTCGAACCGGATCGCCGCCGTGTCGGAGCCCTTGATGCCGAGCTTGCGTTCGAGGCGCTCGACGGTGACGCCGGGGTGCTCGCGTGGGACGATGAACGACTTGATCGCGGCGCGGCCCTTGGACTTGTCCAGGGTGGCCCACACCACGATGTGCGTGGCGCGCGAACCCGCTGTCACGTAGATCTTTTCACCGTTGATGACGTATTCGTCGCCGTCCAGCTTGGCCGTCGTCGAGACCGCCGCCGAGTCCGAGCCGAAGTCGGGTTCGGTGATGGCCATCGCCGCCCACACCTTGCCCAACCGCTCGAGCTGCTCGTCGGTCGCCACGGCGGAGATGGCCGCGTTGCCGAGGCCCTGATAGGGCACCGACAGCATCATCGCGACGTCGCCCCAGCTCGCCTCCAGCGTCTGCAGCAGCGCGGCCATGTTGGCGCCGTTGCGGTTCTGGTCGCCGGCCTGGCCTTCCGCGCGCAGGGAGTTGGCCCCCGCCATGTCGGTCGACGCGGACGCCCCTTCGAACATCTTGAACAGGGTGTCGAGTTCGACCGGGTAGGCGTGCTCGGCCAGGTCGTATTTGCGGCCGATGGGCCGCATCAGCTCGGCGGCACCCTGATGGGTGGTGACGGCCACCGTCTGCAACTTGCGAGGGAGCTCCAAATTGATTGCCATGATTGGACTTTCGGATCGAAGTTGAGGAGGTGCTAGATGACGACGACGCCCTCGGCGACGCCGATGGCCCGCAGATCGCGGTACCAGCGTTCGACCGGGTGTTCCTTCGTGAAGCCGTGACCGCCCAGCAGCTGAACGCCGTCCAGGCCGATCTGCATGCCCTTGTCGGCGCCGAGGCGCTTGGCCAGCGCCGCTTCGCGGATGAAGCTGAGACCCTGTTCGGCGCGGGCGGCGCCGCGCCAGGTGATCAGGCGCAGTCCGTCCAACTCGATGGCGATGTTGGCGCACATGAAGGCGACGGCCTGCCGGTGCGCGATGGGCTCACCGAAGGCTTCGCGCTCCTTGACGTAGGGCACGACGTAATCGAGCACGGCGTGCGAGGTGCCGACGGCCAGCGCCGCCCAGCCCAAGCGGGACAGCGCGAGCGCCTCGGAATAGTCACCGTCGGTCGCGTCGTCCTCGCCCAGCCGGGCGCTCAGCGGGACCGTCACGCCGGACAGTTCGATCTGGCCGAGGGCCGCCGCGCGCAGACCCATGCTCGGATTAGGCTTGACGGCAACACCTTTCGTCGCCGCCTCGACGATGAACAGCGCCGGCTTGCCGTTGAGCTGCGCGCCGACGATGAACAGCTCGGCGTCGGCCGCGGCGGGGACGAGCGACTTGACGCCGTCGAGGCGGTAACCGCTCGGCGTCCGCACGGCGGTGGTCTTGAGTCGCGTCGGGTCGAACAGCGGTTGCGGCTCGGCGATCGCGACGCAGGCCTGCGGCACGTTGTCGCCGGCGAACTCCGGCAGATAGGTGGCCTGCTGATCGGCGCTGCCCCAATGGGTCAGCGCCGACGCGACACCGCCCGGGGCCAGGATTGGCAGGGCCAGACCCATGTCGCCGTAGGCCAGCGCCTCGGCGACCAGGACGTTGGTCACGCTGGAGCGGTGTTCGGCGATGCCGTCGAATTCCTCGGGAATGTTGACGGCGGTGATGCCGAGCTCGGCGGCCTTGGCGATCAGGTCGGCCGGATAGGTGGCCGCGTCGTCGGCGTCGGCCGCGGCGGGGCGCAGGATCTCCGCGGCGAACTCGTCGACGGTCTCGACGATCATCTTCTGGTCGTCGTCGGGCGTCAGGTCGAAATAATCCTTGCCGCTGGACTTCAGCCGGGTCGGGCCGCGGCCCACGCTTTGCACCCGCTTCCACTGCCGGGCCGCCGCGGCCGTCGTGGAGAAGATGGCCTTGGTGCCGTAGCGCAGGCCGTCGTTGAGGGGGTCGCGCAGGTGATAGCGGTCCAGGAATTCCTGGCCGACGAGCGGCGTGATGAGCGCGATGGCGACGTCGATGCCGGTGCGCTTGTGGGGCCGAAGCCCGACGCCGTTCTCGGGGCCGGGCCTGCGGCGGCGTCGGGGCGATGTGGACGTCTTGGGTGAACCGGAAACAGTGTCGGTCATGTCGGCAGCCTCGATCGTTGGGGCAATGCGGAACAAGGCTATCTTACTGCCGAGTAAGATAGAAGGACCAGGCTGTTAACTAATTCACAACTCCCAGGGCATCGAGGACGGGTCGGTGCAGCAGGCCGTTGGTCGCGACCGCGCTGCCGCCATGCGGCCCCGGCGCGCCATCGAGGTTCGTGAAGGTGCCGCCGGCTTCCCGCACCAGGATGTCGAGAGCCGCCAAATCCCATACGGACACCTCGGGTTCGGCGGCGATGTCGACGGCGCCCTCCGCGAGCAGGCAGTAGGAGAAGAAGTCGCCGAACGCCCGCACCCGCCAGACGGCGTCGGTGAGCGCGAGAAAGCGATCGTGAATCCCGAGTTCCGCCCATCCGGACAGGCTGGAAAACGACAGCGACGCCGAATCCAGTTGTGGCACAGCAGAAACGGAGAGGGGGCGCGGGGCGGAGTCGGCGACGGCGACGAACGCGCCGCGGCCGTGCGACGCCCACCACCGGCGTTGCAGCGCCGGTGCGCTGACCACCCCGACTATGGGAACCCCGTCGTCGAGCAGCGCGATCAGGCTCGCCCACACGGGCACACCGCGCACAAAGTTCTTGGTGCCATCGATCGGATCGATGATCCACTGACGTCCCGTGAATGAGGTGTCGCCGCCGAACTCCTCGCCGACAACGCTGTCCGCGGGGCGTTGGCGCCCCAACGCCTCGCGTAGCTCGCTTTCGACCGTGCGGTCGGCGTCCGTCACCGGGGTCAGGTCGGGTTTGGTGTCCACCCGCAGGTCGAGCGCGCCGAACCGCGCGGTGGTGAGCGCGTCGGCGCGGTCGGCCAGCAGCAACGCCAACGCCAGATCGTCCTGACTCATGCCAGCAGTCCTATCACGGCCCTACCATGGGCCGGGTGTGGGAATTCGGTCTATTGCTGCTGCTGGTGGCCGTCCTGGGCGGGTTCCTGGCCCAACGGTTCATCCCACGCGGGCCCCGCGGCGAGCTGTTGAGCGGGACGTTGTTGGTCACCGGCGTCAGCCCGCGACCGGACGCCACCGGTGAGCAATACGCCACCATCGCCGGGGTGATCAACGGCCCCACCGTGGCCGAGCATGCGGTCTATCAGCGGATGGTGCTCAACGCCGATCCCGGTGCGGACCAATGGCCGACGATCGGCCAGCTGTTCCCGGTGCTGTACTCGTCGAAGAATCCCGACAATTGGCGGTTCGCGCCCACCGAGCCGCCGGCGCCGACGGAACCGCCCGTGCCGCCCGTGCCGCCGCAGCCGCCGGGCCCGCCGCCGCGATGACCAAAGACCCGCGGCCGGTGCCCCAAGGCCCCTAGGGCCGCCCGGCGACCGCGCGTAGCGTCGAATGTGCAGGCACTTTCATCGACGCAGGAGACCGCGATGCCGGAATCAACCCAGACTGTGGTCGTCGGAGTCGACGGGTCGCACGCGGCCACCGCTGCGGCGTGCTGGGCCGTCGACGAAGCGGTGAGCCGCGACGTGCCGCTGCGACTGGTCTACGTGATCGAAGAGGGGGCCGCCGCGCGGCCGGCGTCGCGCGGTGCCCGCGTCGCCGCCGCGCAGGCCGCGCTGTACGTCGCCCGTCGCGCCGTCGAGGGGAGCGGTAAGCCGGTGAAGATCGAGACGGAAGTCCTGCGCGGCAGGCCGCTCACCAGGCTGATCGAGCAGTCGCGGTCCGCGGCGATGATCTGCGTGGGATCGGTCGGAGTGCGGCACGCCCGCGACGGCATCGGCTCCACCGCGGCCGCGCTGGCGGAGGCCGCGCTGTGTCCGGTGGCCGTGATCGGGCGACCGGCGGGCCGCCCAGACGCCCCGGCCGCCCGCCGCGTGGTGGTGCGCGCGGAGAACGGCGTGGCGATGCACC
Organism: Mycobacterium sp. E2462; assembly: GCF_001672685.1. Taxonomy (NCBI): domain Bacteria; kingdom Bacillati; phylum Actinomycetota; class Actinomycetes; order Mycobacteriales; family Mycobacteriaceae; genus Mycobacterium; species Mycobacterium sp. E2462. Next base: position 18,852 of record NZ_LZKC01000364.1, on the reverse strand, counting down.
ACGCCTTCCAGGAGGCGCGGCTTCGCCACCTTCCGCTGCGGGCCTTCGCGACAACCACTTCCGGGGCCTCCAGCGGTGACGGCGCGACCCGGTCGGCGCACGCACAATTGACCCGTCGCCTCGAGCAGTGGGCGCGGGTGTACCCCGACGTGACCGTCGAGCCCGCCGTCGTCGACGGCGACGTCGACCGGTACTTGGACGACGACGAGGCCGAACAGCTGTTCGTCACCGACACCCAGGTGCGCTTCGACGTGTGCGGCGCCCACCACGCCGGCCGCTCGGTGTTGGCGGTGCGGCCCCGCAACCTGTGACCCGCGGTCAGCCGTGGCTGACGTGCAGCAACTTGGCCAGGCTCGGCAGCTTGACGCGGGGACGTCCGTGCGGCTCGCCGGCCGCCCGCTCGTGGCGGTCGATGACGTCCCAGTGCTCGGAGGTGACCAGCTTCGGCTGGCGCTCGGCGAGCCATTTGGCCAACGCGTCGGCGTGGTCGTCGGCAAACTCCGGCCGTCCGGCGTCGCCGGCGCGGGCCAAGTCGGCCAACAGGGTGTCGACGGTGTCTTGCGAGTCCTTCTTATTGGTGCCGATGACACCGGTCGGGCCGCGCTTGATCCAGCCGACGACGTACTCGTTGCGGCTGCCCTCCACCCGCCCGGCGGCGTTGGGGATCGTCGCGGATGCGTCGTCGAACGGCAGGCCGGGCGTCGGCACCCCGCGGTAACCGACCGACCGCACCACCAACTGCACCGGCAGTTCCTCGCGCTCGCCGGTGTCGCGGGCCGTCACCCGCCCGTCCGGGGTGGTGCGGAGCTCGTTGCGGCCGAGCACAATGGCCTCCACTTTGCCGTCGCCCTTGATCTCTATCGGCGACGTCATGAAGCGCAGCACGATCCGCCGGTGCCCCGGGCGGGGCGCGCGGGCCGCGTAGTCGCGCAGCGCGGCGATGTTCTGCTTGGCTGTCTTCCCGGCCGCCGCCGCGTCCTCGTCGGTGATGCCGGCCAGCTGGGCGGGGTCGACGATCACGTCGACGTTCTCCAAGTCGCCAAGCTCCCGCAGCTCAAGCGTGGTAAACGCGGTCTGCAACGGTCCGCGCCGGCCGATCACCACCACTTCGGCCACCCCGCACGGCCGCAGCGACTCCAGGGCGTGGTCGGCGATGTCGGTCTGTCCGAGCACCTCGGGGTCGGTGACTAGGATGCGCGCGACGTCCAGCGCGACGTTGCCGTTGCCGACGACCACCGCCCGCGCGCCGGAGAGGTCGGGCGTCGACGCCTCGAAACTCGGGTGCGCGTTGTACCAGCCGACGAAGTCGACGGCGGCGATGCTGCCGGGCAGGTCCTCGCCGGGGATGCCGAGCGCGCGGTCGGACTGCGCGCCCACGGCGTAGATGACGGCGTCGTAGCGGTCGGCGAGCTCGTGGGCGTGCACGTGCTCCCCGACGACCACGTTGCCGAAGAAGCGGAACCGCGGGTCCTGCGCCGTCTTCTCGAATTGCTTGCTGATCGACTTGATCTTGGGGTGGTCCGGCGCGACGCCCGAGCGCACCAGGCCCCACGGTGTCGGCAGCATCTCCAACATGTCGACGGTCACGTCGATGTCGTCGGAGGCGTCGGCCGCCTTCAACAAAGATGCGGCGGCGAAGAAACCCGACGGCCCGGAGCCGACGATGGCAACGTGATAGGGGCGCATGCTCGACCTTCTGTTCGTGCACTGCGCGCAAGGGCTGGCGCACGCAGCGGGGCTGCACTTGATCGTGATTCGATGCTAAACGCTGGACCGCCGGCGGTGACGCGAACACTCGCCGTCGGCGGCCGCAGATCGGCGCCCCGGTAACGTGGTCGCCTGTGGAACCCGACCGGCAAGCCGACATCGCCGCCCTTGACTCGACCCTGACCACGGTGGAGCGGGTGCTCGATGTCGACGGTCTGCGGGCCCGGATCGAGACGTTGGAGCGGGAGGCCTCGGACCCGCAGCTCTGGGACGACCAGACCCGCGCACAGAAAGTGACCAGCGAGCTGTCGCACGCGCAGGGCGAGCTGCGCCGGGTCGAAGAGCTGCGCAGCCGGCTCGACGACCTGCCGGTGCTCTACGAGCTGGCGGCCGAGGAGGGCGAGGGCGCCGCGGACGCGCTCGCCGAGGCCGACGCCGAACTCAAGGCGCTGCGCGCCGACATCGAGGCCACCGAGGTGCGGACCTTGCTGTCGGGGGAGTACGACGAACGCGAGGCGCTGGTCACCATCCGCTCCGGCGCCGGCGGGGTGGACGCGGCCGACTGGGCCGAGATGCTGATGCGCATGTACATCCGATGGGCCGAGCAGCACAAGTACCCCGTCGAGGTGTTCGACACCTCCTACGCCGAAGAGGCCGGCATCAAGAGCGCGACCTTCGCCGTGCACGCCCCGTTCGCCTACGGGACGCTCTCGGTCGAGCAGGGCACGCACCGGTTGGTCCGCATCAGCCCGTTTGACAATCAGAGCCGGCGTCAGACATCGTTTGCAGAAGTTGAGGTTCTCCCCGTCGTGGAGACCACCGACCACATCGACATCCCGGAAGGCGATGTGCGCGTGGACGTTTACCGCTCAAGTGGCCCCGGCGGCCAATCGGTGAACACCACCGACTCGGCGGTCCGTTTGACGCACATCCCGACGGGTATCGTCGTGACTTGCCAGAACGAAAAATCTCAACTGCAGAACAAGATCTCGGCCATGCGGGTGCTTCAGGCAAAGCTGTTGGAGCGCAAGCGTTCCGAAGAGCGCGCCGAGTTGGACGCGTTGAAGGGCGAGGGCGGAAGTTCGTGGGGCAACCAGATGCGCTCCTACGTCCTGCAGCCCTATCAGATGGTCAAAGATCTGCGAACCGACTACGAAGTCGGCAACCCGGCGGCCGTCCTGGACGGAGACATCGACGGGTTCCTGGAAGCGGGAATCCGGTGGCGCAACCGAAAAGATGACGAATAACACAACTATTCTTGCCGCATCCGTGATGCAACGCTGGCACGACTTCTGGCGGGGCGAGATCGGCGAATGGATCATCACGCGCGGCCTGCGGGTCGCCATGGTGGTGATCGCGGCGATACTGGCCGTCCGGTTCGTCACCTGGGTGGCCGACCAGGTCGCCCGTCAACTCGACGAAAAGTTCGCGGAGAGCGACGCCCTGGTGCGCTCGGAGTCGACCAAGCACCGCCAGGCCGTGGCGTCGGTCATCCAATGGGTGTCGATCGTGCTGATCGGCATCTGGGGTGTCGTGCAGATCGCCGAGGTGCTGCAGTTCTCGGTGAGCGGCCTGGTCGCGCCGGCGACCGTGGTCGGCGCCGCGCTCGGCTTCGGCGCGCAGCAGGTGGTCAGGGACCTGCTGTCGGGCTTTTTCATCATCGCCGAAAAGCAGTACGGCTTCGGTGACCTGGTGACGCTGACCATCGTCTCGACGGCCGAGGCCAGCGGCACCGTCGAGAACGTGACGTTGCGGGTGACCCGGCTGCGCTCCCCGAACGGCGAGGTGCTGACCATCCCCAATGGCCAGATCATCAAGGCCGTCAACCAGTCGAAGGACTGGGCCCGCGCCGTCGTGGACATTCCCGTGTCCACCAGCGCCGACCTGAACCGGGTCAACGAGGTGTTGCACCAGGAGTGCGAGCGGGCGCTGGACAACCCACTGCTCGGCGAGCTGCTGCTCGACGCGCCCACGGTGATGGGCGTCGAAAGCATCGAGGTGGATACCGTGACCCTGCGGATGGTGGCCCGGACGCTGCCCGGCAAGCAGTTCGAGGCCGGTCGCCAGCTGCGCGTGCTGGTCATCCGGGCGCTGGCGCGGGCGGGGATCGTCACGGCGGCCGACGCCAGGGTGGGCCTCGTCGACGACGCGGCCGTTCCCGCGTCCCAGATCGCCCAGACGGCCGAGCTCGCCGAGTCCGGGCGGGCGTCGAACCCGGCGACCCACGAGTCGGTGCAGCAGTGAAATTCACGCTGAGTGTCCTCGAGAAACACCCGGAGGGGTCGGAGAAGAGCTGGCCCGCCTACATGCTGGGCGGCCGCGTCCGCACGTCGACCCTGGTCTTGGTCATCGCGTTCCTGGCCGTGTGGTGGACCTACGACCACTACCGACCGGAAGTGGAACCCAAGCCGCCGGCCCCGCAGGTGGTGCCGCCGGGCTTCGTCCCCGACCCCAACTACACCTGGGTGCCGCGCACCAGGGTGCAGCCACCGCAGCCCAGCGTGACTTACACGCCCAGGCCGACGCCCACCACCACCGTGCCGCCGCCACCGCCGACCTCGAGCGTTCCGGCGCCGACACCGACGACGACCACCACGGCGCCGTTCCAGCTCCCGCAGCTGCCATGCCTGCTGCCGGCGCCGTTCTGCCCGCCCAGTCCGTCGCCCTCGGCACCCCCGCCGCAGGCGCCGCAGCCGGGTCCCGGCCCGGTGCCGAGTTCGCGGCTACCGGCCAGTTGACTTCGTTCGCCAGCGAAATTCACCGCTACACTGGCGTGCCGTGATGATCACCCTCGACAATGTCAGCAAGAAGTACAAGACGTCGGCCCGCCCGGCGTTGGAAGACGTCAGCGTCAAGATCGACAAGGGTGAATTCGTCTTCCTGATCGGCCCGTCGGGGTCCGGCAAGTCGACGTTCATGCGGCTGCTGCTCGGCGAGGAGTCACCGAACACCGGCGATATCCGGGTCTCGAAGTTCCACGTGAACAAGCTGCGCGGACGCCACATCCCACGGTTGCGGCAGGTGATCGGCTGCGTGTTCCAGGACTTCCGGTTGCTGCAGCAGAAGACGGTGTATGAGAACGTCGCGTTCGCGCTGGAGGTGATCGGGCGGCGCACCGACGCCATCAACCGAACGGTGCCCGAGGTGCTCGAGACCGTCGGCCTGTCCGGCAAGGCGAACCGGTTGCCGCACGAGTTGTCCGGTGGCGAGCAGCAGCGGGTGGCGATCGCCCGCGCGTTCGTCAACCGGCCCCTGGTGCTCCTGGCGGACGAGCCGACTGGCAACCTCGACCCAGACACCAGTAAGGACATCATGGATTTGTTGGAGCGGATCAACCGCACCGGGACGACGGTATTGATGGCGACGCACGACCACCACATCGTCGACTCGATGCGTCAGCGCGTCGTCGAGCTGTCCCTGGGCCGGCTCGTGCGCGACGAGCAGCGCGGCATCTACGGGATGGACCGCTAAGTGCGCTTTGGTTTCCTCCTCAATGAGGTTCTGACCGGGTTCCGTCGCAACGTCACCATGACGGCCGCGATGATCCTGACGACCGCCATCTCGATCGCCCTGTTCGGCGGCGGTCTGCTGGTGGTCCGGCTGGCCGACAACTCCCGCGAGATCTACCTCGACCGGGTCGAGACGCAGCTGTTCCTCACCGACGACATCTCGGCCAACGACGCGACCTGCACCACGGATCCGTGCAAGGCGCTGCGCGAGAAGATCGACGCGCGCCAGGACGTCAAGTCCGTGCGGTTCGTCAACCGGCAGGACGCCTACACCGACGCCATCAAGAAGTTCCCCGAGTTCAAAGACGTCGCCGGCAAGGAGTCGTTCCCGGCGTCGTTCATCGTCAAGCTCAACAATCCCGAGCAGCATGCGGAGTTCGACGCCGCGATGCAGGGCCAGCCCGGCGTGCGCAGCATCCTCAACGAGAAGGACCTGATCGATCGGCTGTTCGCCGTCCTCGACGGCCTGCGCGACGCCGCGTTCGCCGTCGCGTTGGTGCAGGCGGTCGGCGCCGTGCTGCTGATCGCCAACATGGTGCAGGTGGCGGCGTACACCCGCCGCACCGAGATCCAGATCATGCGGCTGGTCGGCGCCAGCCGCTGGTACACCCAGCTGCCGTTCTTGGTGGAGGCGACGCTGGCCGCGGGGATCGGTGTGGCGATCGCGATCGTCGGGTTGATCCTGGTGCGGGCGCTGTTCCTGGACAACGCGCTGAGCCAGTTCTACCAAGCCCATCTGATCGCGAAGGTCGACTACGCCGACATCCTCTACATCTCGCCGTGGCTGATTCTGCTCGGCGTGAGCATGGCGGGATTGACAGCGTACGCGACGCTGCGCCTCTACATCAGGCGGTAGCTATGGCGAAATCACCCGGCCGGTCCAAGGCGGCGAGCGGCAAGGGTGGCGGCAAACAGATTGTCGCCACCAATCGCAAGGCACGGCACGACTATTCGGTGCTCGAGACCATCGAGGCCGGAGTCGCTTTGCAGGGCACCGAGGTCAAAAGCCTACGGGCGGGCCAAGCTTCGTTGGCCGATGCGTTCGCAACCATCGACGACGGCGAAGTGTGGCTGCGCAACCTGTACATCGGCGAGTATCAGCACGGTAGCTGGACCAACCATGATCCGCGTCGAAACCGAAAGTTGTTGTTACATAGGCAACAAATTGACAGGCTGGTCGGCAAGATACGTGATGGTAACCTCACCTTGATGCCGCTGTCATTGTATTTCTCGGAGGGCAAGGTGAAGGTCGAGCTCGCCCTGGCCCGCGGCAAGCGCGCTTACGACAAACGCCAAGACATGGCCCGCCGCGACGCCCAGCGTGAGGTGGTCCGTGTCCTTGGGCGCCAAGCCAAGGGCATGTCCTGATCGGGGCCGCTTACGCCCAGCTGTCGGCCGTGACGTACGGCGTCAGCGACTTCGTGGGCGGGGTCGCAGCGCGGCGGGTCGCCGCGCTGCGCGTGATGCTGGTCGCATACCCCATCGAGACCGTCCTGCTGGGCGTGATGGCGCTCTTCGTCGGCGGACCCATCCACGCCGGTGCGATCGTCTGGGGCTCCTTGTACGGCGTCGGGATGGCGTTCGGCATGTGGGCGTTCTTCGCGGCGCTGGGCTCGGGGCCGATTTCGGTGGTGTCGCCGTTGGCGGCGGTGCTCAACGCGGCCGTGCCCGTGGCGGTGGGGATGACGTTGGGGGAGCGGCCCGGTCCCGCGGCCCTGGTGGGCGTGGTGCTGGCCCTGGTCGCGGTGATGCTGGTCAGCCGCGAGGCGCCCGTCGAGGGCCCGACGCCGTACCGATTCACCCCAAAAGTGGCGTGGCTCACCATCGTCGCCGGCGCCGCCATGGGCCTCAACATCGTCTTCCTGCACCAGGCCCCGCACGTCTGCAAGCTGTGGCCGCTGGTGTTCGCGCGGGTGGCCGCCAGTGCGGTGGTCTTCGCGATGGCCGGCTCCAGCAACAACCTCAAGCTGCCCGCGGGCAAGCCGTTGCGGTTGGCGGTGGCCGTCGCGCTGCTGGACATCTTCGCCAACATCACCATGCTGGCGGCGTTGCACACCTGGCTGCTGTCGTTGGCCAGCATCCTGATCTCGCTGTATCCGGCCGCGACGGTCGTGCTGGCGATGGTGGTCTTGCGCGAGCGCGTCACCCGCTGGCAGGGCGTCGGCATGGCGCTGGCCATGGGTTCCGTGGTGATGATCGCCGGAAGCTGACCCGGTGGCGCGGCCTACTATTGGGCCGTCGGCACGAATCACCGGGAGTAGCAGTTGGGCGCGTTCGATACCGAAGACCCCGTCATCCGCGAGCTGAGCGGAGCGGTGGAACGCAGCCCTGACGTCCTCGAACTGCGCCTGCATCTGGCCGGTCTGCTGGCGGACAGAGGCCGCCACGCCGAGGCGCTGACCCACTGCAGCACCGCGTTGACCCAGGATCCGGGCAATCAGCAGGCGCTGAGCCTGTTGCAGCGGTGCAGCGCGGCGCTGGCCGGCGCGCCGTCGGCGCCGGCCGAGCCGCAGCCCGCCCCGCGGGACGGCTTCGACTGGTCGAGCGCCGAAAAGGAGGTCGCCGACATCATCGAGCCGGCGTTCGTCGAACAGCCTCCCGATGCCGTGAACGAGGACGACTTCGACGCCGTCCAGCGCGTGCGCGTCCGGCTCGACGACGTCGCGGGGATGGAGGAGGTCAAGCGCCAACTGGAGTTGTCGTTGCTCGGGCCCATCCGCAATCCCGAGCTGATGAAGGCGTTCAAGGTGTCCGCGCGCGGCGGCCTGCTGCTGTACGGGCCCCCGGGCTGCGGCAAGACCTTCATCGCCAAAGCGGTTGCCGGTGAGCTGGGCGCCAACTTCTACCAAGTCGGGATCGCCGACGTGCTGCACCACTATCTCGGCGACAGCGAGCGCAGCATCCGTTCCATCTTCGACACCGCCCGGCGCAACGCGCCCTGCGTGTTGTTCTTCGACGAGGTGGACGCGTTGGGTCACCGGCGCTCGGCGTTGAGCGGCAACTCCGGGCTGCGGTCCGTGGTCAACACCTTGCTGGAGGAGATGGACACGGCCACCTCCGTGAACGACGGTGTCTACGTGCTGGGCGCCACCAACGCGCCGTGGGACGTCGATGTCGCACTGCGGCGGCCCGGGCGGTTCGACCGGATGATCTTCGTCGGGCTGCCCGACACCGGGGCCCGGGCGGGCATCGTGCGCTCGCACTTGCAGGACCGGCCCGTCGCCGGCATCGACCTAAAGTCCATCGCCAGCCGCACCGACGGCTTCTCGGGTGCCGACCTGGCCTACGTCTGCGAGACCGCGACTCAGCTGGCCATGGCGGACTCGCTGCGCAGCGGTCAGGTCCGCCCGGTCACCATGGCCGACATCGACGCCGCCGCGGGCCAGATCCGGCCGAGCACGGGGCCGTGGTTCGACACCGCGCGCAACGTCGTCGAATTCGCCAACGGCGACGGCACCTACGACGAACTGGCGAAGTACATGCGGCGCAAGAAGTTTCGGTAAACCCCGATGACGTCGCAGCCTCGCATCGAGGGGATCGACGAGGCCATCCGTGTCGCCGACGCCTACGTCGACGCCAATAACTACGAACACGCACGCGACATCCTTCGCCGGTCCTTGTCGCAAAACCCGAACGACCCTTCCTTGCTGGCCTCGTACGCGCGCGTGGAGATCGTGCTCGGCAACAACTGGCAAGCGGCGCACAGCGCTTACGCGTCCTTGGCCGGCGCGCCCAACTACGAGTTCGCGATGCGGATCTACGCCTTGGCGCTGTACAACCTGGGCCGCCAGCACGACGGGCTGTTGATGGCCTGGCGGGCAGTCACGTCGCACCCGAATCAGGCTGCACCGCTTCGGCTTTACGCGCAGTTGTTGCACGGCACGTGGCAGTTGCCCTCGGCGCTCATTGTCATCGACAACGCGCTCTACCTCGACCCGCACGACGTGGACGCCCTCATCCGGCGTGGCGCGATCCTGCACGACATGGGCCGCAGCGATGAATCCGACGCGGCATATCAGGCGGCGCTGGCGCTCGATCCGGCCAATGCGCAAGCTCTCAACGATCTTGCCGTTCACCGCTTGCGGCGCTTCAAGCTCGGCCCGGCCCTGCGAGGGTTCCTGGGTGCCGCGGGCAGCGATCCCGAGTACGGCAACCTCAGCCGCTGGAACATCGGCGTGGCTCTGCAAAGGGTGCTGATGTTCGTGACCATCGGCGCCGGCGTGCTCAGCGGGCTCCTCGCTTGCGCGGCCGGACTCCACTCGGAAGGCCATCCGACCGCGACGCTACGCGTATTCACGGGGCTGCTGACCGTCGCCTTGATCGTCGTGTTGGGCTGGTTGTTCCGGCAGATACCGCGGAACATCATGGTCTCGGTGCTCAAGGAACAACCCTTCACCGCGTTGCGTATCGGCCATGCCCTGGCCGCCGTGGTGGCGGGGGCGTGGGTCACCGCAATCCCGTGGCCGGTCGGCTTCATCGCCGTCGGCGGGATACTGACCTTGCTCGCCCTGGTGATCGTCCGCGTCGGCTTCTTCATCGGAAAGTGACCGGCCTACCATCCGAGGATGGCCCAACGTCTCGTCACCACGCTCGACAAGCCCCTCGTCCTCGCCGCCCTGTTCGGGGTGTGGGACGACGTCGACGCGCTCCTGGACGGCCTGCCCGAGGCGCAATGGCAGGCGGCGAGCCCACTGCCGGGTTGGGACGTCAAGGCCCTCGTGTCGCACATGATCGGCACCGAATCGTCGCTGGCCGGTGTCGCGGCGCCCGAGCCCCACGCCGACGTGTCGGCGCTCGCGCACGTGCGCAATGATGTCGGCGCGCTCAACGAGCGCTGGGTCCGCCACTTCGCCGCGCAGCCGGGCACCGCGGTGCTGGAGCACTTCCGGGCGATCACCGGCGAACGGCGCAGGGCCCTGAGGGAGCTGCCGGAGGATGAATGGAACGCCGTGACGACGACGCCGTCGGGGCCGGACAGCTACGGGCGCTTCATGAGGATTCGGGTGTTCGACTGCTGGATGCACGAGCAGGACATCCGCATCGCGCTCAACCGGCCCTCATCCGACGACGAATTGGATGGCCCCGCGGCACGGCTCTCGCTCGACGAGATCGCGGCCACCATGGGGTTTGTGGTCGGCAAACTGGCCAAGGCGCCCGACGGTTCCCGCGTCGAGGTAGACCTGACCGGGCCGCTCGCCCGAGCGATCCGCGTCAACGTCGACGGCCGCGCGCAGGTGGTCGACGACTTCGGCGCGCAGGCACCGACGGCGACGATCCGGCTGGACGCGCTTCAGTTCACCAGGCTCGCCGGCGGCCGCCCGCTGTGCCCGGCGCGCAGCCGCGACGTCGAACTCGGCGGTGACGAGGGCGTCGCCGCGCAGGTGGTCGAGCGGCTCAACTTCGTAATCTGACCGTCGCCGAGCCCGGGAAGATATTTCCGTTGCCGCTGGTTCTTGTACAGGTACTATTGATTGTCCTGCCGAAAGTCGGCGGGGTGCGAGGGGCTGAACGGTTTCGACTTCGCGCATCGAATCAAGGGAAGCGTGCCGGTGCAGGCAACTGACCACCGTAAGCGTCGTTGCAACCATATAAGCGCCGATTCACATCAGCGCGACTACGCTCTCGCTGCCTAAGCGACAGCTAGTCCGTCAGACCGGGAACGCCCTCGACCCGGAGCCTGGCGTCAGCTAGAGGGATCAACCGTTGAGTCCGGTCGCGGGACTCAACGGGACACCAACAGCGACTGGGATCGTCATCCTGGCTTGTTCGCGTGACCAGGAGATCCGAGTAGAGGCATAGCGAACTGCGCACGGAGAAGTCTTGAGGGAATGCCGTAGGACCCGGGTTCGATTCCCGGCAGCTCCACCCATGAAGTGCTGTTGATATCGGCGACTTTGGCGAGAGTTGGCCTCCGCGTCAATAAGGGCGGTTACTGTTCGAGTGGATGGTCTCGACTCGCGTCCCCCTGTGAATTCACGATCGGTCTCGCGCTGCGGGAACTGAGCTCGAAGCCCATTGCGTCAGTGGTGCCGCCCGGGGGTGTACGCATGGCGGCATCCCACTGACCTAATCGAAAAATGCCGGGCTTCTCCCACCCTTATCGGGTGAAGTCTCTATTCCGAACGGCGATGAGGCGCCGTGCGCCGGTGAACTGCTGCCAAATATTGGGACCACCGCGGCGCGGGGGTCACAAGTCGAACGGAGCCACATGTCAGACCACCGCCTCAACGATGCGCGCGAGCGCGGCGCCGAACCGATCGCGATTCTCGGGATGGGCTGTCGGTTCCCGGGCGGCATCACCTCGCCCGACGATCTGTGGCAGCTTCTCATCGAGGAGCGCGACGCCAACTCGGAGTTCCCGGTCGATCGCGGATGGGATCTCAACGCGCTGTTCGGGCCGGATCCCGAGGCGCCACGCGCCACCTATGTCCGCGCGGCCTCCTTCGTGACACATGCCGCTGGTTTCGACCCGGCGTTTTTCGGCATCAGTCCCCGCGAAGCCGAAGCCACCGATCCCCAGCAGCGGCTGCTGCTCGAGGCGGCCTGGGAGGCGCTCGAGCGGTCGAGAATCGACCCGAATTCACTGCACGGCAGCGACACTGGGGTTTTCTTCGGTGTGGGCGCACAGGAGTACGGCCCGCGGATCTGTGACGAAACCGAGGGATTCGCCGGCCATCTATCGACAGGCACCACGACGGGCGTGGCATCGGGCCGGGTGTCCTACACGCTTGGACTCGAGGGCCCGGCGCTGACGGTCGACACCTCCTGCTCGTCGTCTCTGGTGGCGGTGCACCTCGCGATCCAGTCGTTGCGTTCGGGTGAATGTGGCTTGGCAGTGGCGGGTGGCGCGACCGTGGTGTGCTCGCCGAGCATCTTCGTCGGGCTCGGCCGGCTTGGCGCGCTGAGCCAAGATGGTCGGTCCAAGCCATTCGCCGCGGCGGCGGACGGCTTCGGCGTCGCCGAGGGTGCTGGAGTGCTGGTGTTGGCCACGCTGTCGCGTGCGCGCAGTCTCGGTTATCCAGTGCTGGCGCTCATCCGGGGTAGCGCAGTCGGACAGGACGGCGCCTCCGACGGGCTGTCGGCCCCGAGCGGTGCGGCGCAGGAAAAGGTGATCCGGCGCGCGCTGGCAAACGCGGGCCTGGGCGCCGAAGACGTGGCCGTCGTCGAGGCGCATGGCACCGGGACCATGGTGGGCGACCCCATCGAAGCCAGGGCGCTGCAAGCGACATACGGCGAGGCGCACTCGGCGGCGTCGCCACTGCTGATCGGCTCGATCAAATCGAACATCGGCCATTCACAGCAGGCATCGGGGATCGCCGGGATGATCAAGACCATCCAGTCGATTCGGCACGGGGTGCTGCCCGCGACGCTGAATCTGGACGCTCCTACGCCGCACGTGGATTGGTCGTCCGGAACGATGGAGGTGGTCGGGAGTACCCGCGCCTGGCCCGACCAGCCGCATCAGCCCCGGCGCGCAGGCGTGTCGTCCTACGGCATCAGCGGAACCAATGCTCACGTGATCCTCGAGCAGGCGCCGGCCGAGTCTGCCGCCGAGGAGCCGGCTGACGAGCGGCCGCTCATCGTCCCGTGGATACTGTCCGCAAAGTCGGCGCCCGCGTTGGCTGGCCAAGCAGCTCGGTTACGGTCTTTCCTCGACCAGCACCCCGACCTCGATCCGGTCGATGTGGCGTACTCGCTGAGCACCACCCGGGCGCTATTCGACCACCGCGCGGTCGCATTCGGAGCTGACCGTGACGAGATGCTGAGCGGGTTGGAGGCGATCGCCGGCAGTGAGCCCGCACCCAACGTGGTAGTCGGACAAGCTACTGCGGCGGGACGGACCGTCTTCGTCTTCCCCGGCCAGGGATCGCAATGGACGGGGATGGCGGTCGAACTGCTGGACTCCGCGCCGGCTTTCGGTGACCAAATGCGGCTCTGCGACAAGGCTTTCGCCGAATTCGTTGACTGGTCACTGCTCGACGTCGTGCGCAACGGCGCCGGCGCGCCCGACCTGAACCGGGTCGACGTGGTGCAGCCGGTCTTGTTCGCCGTGATGGTGTCGTTGGCCGCCCAATGGCGGGCGCAGGGCATCGAGCCCGACGCCGTGCTCGGCCACTCCCAGGGCGAGATCGCGGCGGCCTACGTCGCGGGCGCCCTCTCGTTGCGAGACGCGGCGCGGGTAGTCACCTTAAGAAGCAAGGCGCTCACCGCAATCGCGGGAACCGGCGGCATGGTATCGATCGCTCGACCGATCGGACGGGTCCGCACACTCATCGAACCCTGGGCGGGATCGCTGTCCGTCGCCGCGCACAATGGCTCGTCGTCGACGGTCGTCACCGGCGATGCCGCCGCCTGCGACGAACTCCTTGTCGCCTGCGAGCGAGAAGACGTGCAAGCCAAGCGAATCCCCGTCGATTACGCCTCGCATTGCGCTCACGTCGATCAGCTGCGGGAAACGCTGAGCGCGGCGCTTTCCGGGCTGCGGCCGCGAACCGGCGACGTCGTATTCATCTCCGCCGTCACCGGTACCGAAATGGACACGGCGAACCTCGATGGCGAGTACTGGTTCACGAATCTGCGGCAGCCGGTGTTGTTCCACCAGGCGGTCCAATGGGCACACGAGAACGGATTCGACGCCTTCATCGAGTCCAGTCCGCATCCCGTGCTGACCATCGGGATCCAGGAATCATTGGACAACGTCGGGGACGACTACGCCGTCGTCGGGACCCTTCGGCGCGGTGACGGAGGTTTGAGGGGGGTTATGCTTGCCGCCGCCGACGCGCACGTCAACGGGAAATCACCCGATTGGACGGAATTCTTCCGAGGCACCGGTGCGCGTCACGTCGACTTGCCGACTTACGCGTTCGAACACAAGCGTTACTGGATGGACGCCGGGACGGGAGCCATTGACGCGAGTGGTCTCGGGATCAGCGCTGCGGAGCATCCGCTGCTCGGCGCGATTGTGCCGCATGCGGATTCGGACGAGGTCATCCTCACCGGTCGGCTATCGCTCGCGTCCCACCCGTGGTTCGCCGACCACAAGGTGTTCGGGACGGTGATCGTGCCGGGTGCGGCCATGGTGGAGATGGCTCTGCGCGCGGGCGAATGCGCCGGCACCCCGCGGGTGGACGAGCTGATTTTGCTGGCTCCGTTGATTATCGACGAACACCGCGGTGTAGCAGTGCAATTAGTCGTCGGTCAATGGACCGAGTCGGGCGAGCGTCCGGTTCGGCTCTACTCGCGAATCGACGATGGTGTGGACCGGCGGTGGACACGCCATGCAGAGGGTGTGCTCTGTCCGGACGTCGCGGCCACCGACCAGGCCGAGACCGAACAATGGCCGCCCGCGGGCGCGGAGCCCATCGACGTCACCGAGCTATATCAAGCGCTGGCCGCCCGTGGGTACGAATACGGCCCGACATTCCGCGGCTTGCGGGCGGCATGGCGTCATGGCGGCGAGGTATTCGTCGAGGCCACCCTGCCGGAGCAGGCGCACCAGAAAGCCGACCCGAGCCGGTTCGGTTTGCATCCGGTGCTGCTGGATTCGGTCCTGCAGGGGGCGGCGTTCGGCGGCGTCGTCACGACATCGGACGTCACCCGGCTGCCCTTCGAATGGCAGGGCGTCTCGCTCGACGTGGTCGGAGCAACGCAGGTGCGGGCACGGATCGCGTTCGACGACAACGACCGGATTTCCGTGTTTGTGATGGACGACCGCGGGGCCGCGATCGGCCGTATCGATTCGCTGGCCCTGCAAAGCGTTTCCCCGAGTCAGCTGCGCGTGAGCACCGCCGCCGATGACGAGGTGTATGCACTTGACTGGCTCGAGCTCGCGGCGCCCGCGGGCGGCAGGGACGAGGTCGCGACCGATCACGTGACCGTCTTGCGGTTCCTCACAACGGCGTCCACCGGTGCCGCGCTTGCCGATGGGGCGCGACAGACGCTGACGCATGCGCTGCACCGGGTGAAGAATTGGCTGTTGAGCGCAAGCCGCAGCGACGACGCGCGATTGGTGGCGCTCACCTGTGGCGCGATCGCGATCGACTCCTCCGAGGATGTGGCCGATCTCGGCCAGGCCGCCGTGTGGGGACTGCTGCGTACCGCGCAGGCCGAGAATCCCGGGCAGATATCGTTGGTCGATATCGACGACTGGTCCCGCGCCGATTTCGCGGTCGCCGAAGCCGTTCGGCGGGATGAGTCGCAACTCGCGCTCCGCGATGGCGTGTTCTACGCGCCGCGACTGTCGCGGGCCACCGGCGAGCGCGTCGGGAGCCCGCAACTCGTGGAGGCGGAAGCTAGTTGGCGGCTGAGTACCCTGGGCAACGGAACGCTGGACTCCCGCAACGTCTTCCTTCGGCCGTGGCCTGAGTCCGACCGGCGTTTGGAGTCCGGCGAAGTGCGCATCGGCCTGCGGTGCGCCGGAATCAACTTCCGCGACGTCCTGACTGCGCTGGGTATGTACCCGGACCCCGACGCCGATGTGGGCGGTGAAGGTTCCGGCGTCGTGCTCGAGGTCGCCGAGGATGTCGTCCGTTTCGCCCCGGGTGACCGGGTGATGGGGATGTTCTTCGGCGCCGGATCCGTTGTCGTCGCAGATCATCGGATGCTCGCGCCGATCCCGTCGGGGTGGTCTTACGCACAGGCTGCGGCGGTGCCCGCGGTGTTCCTCACCGCCTTCTACGGGTTGGCAGACCTCGCGCATGCCAGGGCGGGCGAGCGAGTGCTGGTGCACGCCGCGACTGGCGGCGTTGGCATGGCGGCCGTGCAACTTGCCCGGCTTTGGGGTCTTGAGGTGTATGCGACGGCAAGCCCGGGCAAGTGGGACACCCTGCGCGACATGGGTTTCGACGAGGACCACATCGCCAACTCGCGCACGCTCGACTTCGAGCGAAAGTTCTCTGAGGCGACCGGCGGCGCGGGCTTTGACATCGTACTCAACTCGCTGACAGGGGATTTCATCGACGCGGGGCTGCGCCTGCTGCAGCGCGGCGGTCGATTCATCGAAATGGGCAAGGCCGACCTCCGGGCATCCGGTGAGATCGCGGAACGGCATCCCGGCGTTCAGTATCGGGCCTTCGATGTCTTCGAGGCCGGCCCCCACCGCGCCCAGGAGATCTTCGGTGAGCTCGTCGAGCTTGTCGAAAAGGGTGAGCTGCACCCGCTTCCGGCGCGTTCCTGGGACATCAGACACGCGTTGGACGCGTATCGATTCCTGAGTCGGGCGCGGCACGTCGGCAAGCTGGTTCTCAGTGTGCCCACGCCAATGAAACCCGAACGCACCGTGTTGATTACCGGCGGTACAGGTTTGCTTGGGGCGCTGCTGGCGCGGCACTTGGTGACTCACCACGGTGTGCGCAACCTGTTGCTCATCAGCCGGAGGGGCCGCGCGGCCGACGGTGCCGCCGCCATCGAATCCGAGCTGACCGAACTCGGCGCGTCGGTGCGGATCGCGGCGTGCGACGCGGCGGACCGGGGCGCGTTGCAGGCGCTCCTGGCCGAGGTACCCACGGAACACCCGTTGACCGCGGTGATTCACGCCGCCGGGGTGCTCAATGACGCGGTGTTCGCGGCTCAGACGTCACGCCACCTGGACGAGGTGCTGCGGCCGAAGGTCGATGCCGCGTGGAACCTACACGAACTCACCGCCGACGCGGACCTGTCGGCCTTCATCTTGTTCTCGTCGGTTGCGAGTCTGTTCGGTTCACTCGGCCAAGCCAACTACGCCGCCGCGAACGCCTTCCTCGATGGGCTCGCGCAGCATCGTCGACACCGCGGCTTGCCCGGTTTGTCGCTGGCCTGGGGGTGGTGGGCACAGGCCAGCGGCATGACAGGGCACCTCTACGAGCGTGATCACGCCCGGCTGTCCCGCATGGGATTCATCCCGATGACAACCGAGGACGGCCTCGCGCTGTTCGATGCGGCGTTCTGGCAGGCGCGCTCGTTCGCGATGCCGGCACAGATCAGCCGCACCGCCATCCGGTTCGACCCGTCGGGCACGGGACTGCCGTCGATGTTCCGTGGTCTGATCCGCACGGCACGCCGCACTGCCGCCCCCGTCGAATCCGGGTCTCATCTGCGGCAGCGGATCGCGTCGATGAGCGCCCCCGAGAAGGAAAGCGAACTGCTCGACATCGTGCGTTCGCACGCGGCCGCGGTGCTGGGACACAACTCCGCGGACGCGGTCGGCGCCGACCAGGAGTTCAAGGATTTGGGCTTCGATTCCCTGGGGGCCGTCGAATTCCGGAACCGCCTCAAATCAGTCACCGGCCTCAAGCTGCCGAGCACCGCGGTCTTCGATCATCCGACGCCAACCGCGTTGGCGCGATACCTGATTGGCGCGTTCGAATCCGATGAGGCTTCCGTGGACCAGGACAGCGACGCGGCCGATTCGCGGGAGATGGTCCGGGAGATGGTCTATGAAGTCGTCGTCTGATCCTCCGGCTCGGTGATTCGGGCGAATCCGGGCTAACGAAGCGCGCGGTTCAGGTGCCTGACAGCTTGCCCCAGCTCCGCTGACGAGGCGCCGGTCGACGGGGGAATGGGGACGGGCGGGACCCCACCAGCGACCCACGGGTTGGATTTTGCGTGCGGTTAGCGGCTTCAATGGTCACGGGTGGCACGTCGTACACGCCCTGATACCGCACACGAGACGCTGAAGAGGAGCTCTCATGACCTATCGCCGTCTTGCTTGGGCGCTCGGCGTGGCGGTGGCCGCGGCCGTCGTCCCAGTCCAAGCCCACGGCGAGCCGCCGACGAAGTGTCTCACCAACACCCCCAAGGGCAAGCAGGTCTACGTGCCCTGCGACCTGCTCAACGCGGGTGCGAACTTTCCGCCGGGGCAGCGGTGCCCTCCGCCGCTGGAGCAGTACTCCAAAGATGTCGCGGAATGGTGCGGTGACGGGCCCGGCCTGGCGAGCACGACGCCGACGACGCCCACGACGCCCACGACGCCCACGACTCCGACGACGCCCACGACACCCACGACTCCGACAACTCCGACGTCGAAAGTGCCGGCAGGGCATGGCCGCCCGTCGCCGGGCGCGGACGTCCAGGCGATGGCCGAACCGATCGTGCTGTGCGGCCCGCACGCCTTGGCCAGCGGAAGGTAGCGGGTGTCCGTCATGCGGAGGGGGTCGAAGACGTGTTGTTGCGCGTAGCCGTCTAACGCCGTCTCACTGAGCTTTTCGACCAAGGCGCCGAGCACGATGAAGTTGATATCGGAGTAGCTGTAGCCGCCGCCGGGGCCCGACTCCAGCGGCGTCGTGAGCGCTCGACGGATACCTTCCGCCTTGTCCGGCCCGTCCAGCCCCCACGGGTCCCCGAGGTTCACGTCGCCCGGCAACCCCGAGGTGTGCGTCAGCAACATGCGGACGGTGACCTGCGCACGGCGAGGATCGCCCGCGGTATTGAAGCCGGGCAGGTAGCGCTGCACGGGCTCGTCGATCGAGACAGAGCCGCGCTCGGCGAGCTGCATGACGGCCGTCGCCGTGGCGAGGCTCTTGGTCAGCGACGCCAGGTCAAAGATGGTGTCCTCGGTCATCGGCTCGGCGGGCGCGGGCATTCCCTCTAATCCGGGTTCGCCCGCAAGCTTGCGCGAGCCGTAGGCCCGACGGAAGACCACCTTCCCGCCGTGCCCGAT
>NZ_LZKC01000363.1:0-1226 GCF_001672685.1 Mycobacterium sp. E2462 | reverse complement strand
CTGACGGGCCTAGACAGCCTCGAGGACATCGCAGACCTCATCGACCTGCTCGCCCCGCCCGTCGCGGGCGCGCTCGACTGAAAGGAACGACATGCCCAGCACCGCACCCCGGCGACGACTCCGGGAACTGCTCGATAGCCGCGAATTGATCATCGCGCCAGGCGTTTTCGACGGCATCTCGGCACAACTGACCAAGCGGACCGGCCACGCCGCGGCCTACCTGACGGGCGCCGGCGTGGCGGCCTCGGGCTTCGGGCTGCCCGACATCGGGCTGGTGACCGGTTCCGAGATGGCCGAGCGGGCCGCCATGATCACCCAGGTGCTGGGCGACGTCCCGCTGATCGCCGACGCCGACACCGGTTACGGCGGACCGATGAACGTGGTTCGGACCGTGCGCGCCTACGACGCGGCCGGGGTGGCGGCGATCCAGTTGGAGGATCAAGTCTTTCCCAAGCGCTGCGGTCACCTACCGGACAAGCAGGTAGTCGACGCGGCGGTGTTCGAGCAGACCCTGGCCGCGGCGCTGGACGCTCGCTCGGATGACGACTTGCTGGTGGTGGCCCGCACCGATGCCCGCGCACCACTCGGCTTGGACGCCGCGATCGAGCGCGCCAACCGCTACGCGCGGGCGGGCGCCGACGTCATCTTCGTGGAGGCACCGCAGGACGCCGCCGAGATCGAGCGCATCGCAAGGGAAGTCGACGCTGTTCTGCTGATCAACCTGGTGCAGGGCGGCCTTACGCCGCTCGAGTCGCCGGCCCGGCTGCAGGAACTGGGCTACGCCATCGCCATCCACCCGAGCAACCTGCTGCTGCACGCGACTCTGGGCATGCTGCACAGCCTCTGCGAGCTCAACGGCACCGACGCCGCGGCCCACCTGCCCGGCAGTCCCGCCGACTTCTTCAACTTGGTCGGCATGGCCGACTGGCGCTCCCTCGACGACAAGTACGCGCACCGCAGCAAGGCCGCCTCATGGGCATGACCATCATCGAAAAGATCCTCGCCCGCAAGGCCGGCCGCGAGGCGGTGGCGCCGGGTGACACCGTCGTGGTCGACGTCGACATGACGGTGCTGATCGACCTGCAATTCGCCACCATGTGGATCCCACCGACGCGGATCCACGACCCCGACAAGCTCGCGGTCATCATGGACCACGCCGTGCCCGCGCCCACCATCAAGGACGCGACCGGCGGCGGGCACGCCCGAAAGTTCGCCTCCGACTTCGG
>NZ_LZKC01000362.1:0-19467 GCF_001672685.1 Mycobacterium sp. E2462 | reverse complement strand
CCTGATTTATTGGTCGTGTGCCCGATCCGGGCTCAACACGAGGTCAGCGCCCCACCCGCGCTCCGGGGCGCGCCCGCCGCGGAAGGACCGGTGCCATGCTCAAGGTCGGACTGGCCGATTTGCCGCTGCACAACCGCCTCTCGCCGATGGCGTTGCTGCGCGCTGGGTATCTGACCGCCGCAGCGGCCCGGCTGGACTCGTTCTGGGTGCCCGACCACCTCAACAGCCTGTTCCCGCGCTCGGTGATGACTCCGAAGTACGTGGGGGCGGCGCGGCTCGCGCCCAAACCGGACGCGCTGCTCGAGCCGTGGACGGTGCTCGGCCATCTCGCCGCGCGGAACCGGCTGGGGCGCCTACGGCTGGGCACCGGCGTCACCGATACCGGCCGGCGCAACCCGGCGGTCACCGCGCAGGCCGCGGCGACGCTGCACCTGCTGACCCGCGGGCGCGCCATCCTCGGCATCGGCACCGGCGAGCGCGAGGGCAACGAACCCTACGGGGTGGACTGGTCCAAACCCGTGGCCCGGTTCGAGGAGGCCATGGCGACCATCCGGGCGCTGTGGGACTCCGGCGGCAGATTGATCACCCGCGACTCGCCCTTCTTCCCGTTGCACAACGCCGTCTTCGACCTGCCGCCCTACCGCGGCACGTGGCCGGAGATTTGGGTCGCGTCGCACGGGCCGCGGATGCTGCGCGCCACCGGGCGCTACGCCGACGCCTGGTTCCCCGGCTTCATCATGCGGCCGAAGGACTACGCGGCCGGGCTCGAGCAGGTCCGGGAGGCGGCATCCGACGCCGGGCGTGACCCGATGTCGATCACGGCGGCCTGCTTCAAGTTCGTCGTCACCGGCACCGACCGCGACCAGGTGGACGAGGCGCTGAGCTCGGACGTCATGAAAGTGTTCGCGCTCAACGTCTCCGCCGACATCTGGGCGCGCCACGGCGCCAGCCACCCGCTGGGCAGCGACTTCTCCGGCGCACAGGACCTTATTCCGCAGACGCTCGACGAGCACACCGCCATCTCCTCCACGGCGCACGTACCCCTGTCCCTGATGAAGGAGTGCATCCTCAGCGGCACCCCTGAGGACGTCGTCGACCAGGCCGCCGAGTGGCGCGATCACGGTGCGGAATACCCGGTGCTCTGTCACGTCAGCGTGCTGCAGCCGAGCTTGCGGCGCGGCCTGGCCGCCGCCGGGCCGTTCCTGCGGGTGCTACAGAAATTGCGACGGCTCTGACGTCCGCCCCGGGCTCCGCCAGCCCCCAAATTATAGGAAAAGGCATAATTGCGGCCACCCAGGGTCAGTGATGGAGGCGGCAATCGGGCGTTCGTCAACGCGTTTTCGTGAGGTCTGCGTCACATCCGGCCGCGAAGATTGTCTACTTGACGGCTGTCTTATATGATTCTAAGCATAATCACATCTTTGCGGGGTCGTCCGCGTCTCAGCGTATGACCGCAGTATTTCGGCCGGGAGAACACCATGTGGATCATCGAAGTCAACGTCGCCGGCTATCACTACACGCGCGAGATGCCCGACCTGCGTCGGAGGTCTTTCCGCTTCCATCCGCGCAACATGCACTGGCCGACACTGCGGCAATCCCACGCCGCGTGACGCCGGCCGCAGGAGGTACGCCGGTGCCCACCGCCAGTGCGGCCACCCGACCGGAGAGCCGCTCCAAGCGCGGCGGGACCCGCGAGAAGATGTTGGCCAGCGCCGCCGAGGTGATGCGTGAGCGCGGGGCCGCGGGGGTCACGATCGACGCCGTGCTCGCCCGCAGCGGCGCGCCCCGCGGGTCGGTCTACTACCACTTTCCGGACGGCCGCAACCAGATCCTGACCGAGGCGCTGCGTTATTCCGGCGACTCGATCACCGCCGTCATCGACGCCGCGGCCGAGCGCGGCGCGCGGGTCCTGCTCAGCGAGTTCGTCGACTTCTGGGAACGGCTGCTGCGCGACGGCGGCTTCAACGCCGGCTGTCCGGTGGTGGCCGCCGCGATCGGCTCGGACGACGCCGACCCGCAACTGTCCGTCGAGGCGAGCGCCATCCTGGGAAGCTGGTGCACCTCGTTGACGCGGGCGTTCATCAACGACGGCTTCGGCGAGGCCGACGCCGCCTCGCTGGCCGTGACGTCGATCGCGGCGCTCGAGGGCGCCATCGTGCTGTCCCGCTCGACCCAGACCGCGGAGCCGCTACATCAGGTCGGCGAGCAGCTGGAATTCTTGATCAAGGCCCGAGAGTTCGTGGTGCGCAACGGCATTCCCGGCAAGCCATTCGCCGGCGGCACGAACTGAGCCGTTCTAGTCGCTGGCCGGCAGCGGCTTGACCTCTTTGAGGTGCAGCGCGGTCTGGCCGACGCTCAGGCTGCCGGCGCCCGGCTTGGTCACCAGCACCTCGGCGCCGGTCTCATCGACGTAGCGCTTGCCCATCACGGTGCCCTCCGAGAAGTTCGGGTCGAGGTCGCCTGACCGCTCGCCGCCGATCGGCACCATCGGCACCCCGCCGCAGCGCAGGTCGTCGAGGCTGTCGGCGCTCCTGACGACGATCACCTGCGTGTCACAGACTTGGCTGGCGAGGCGAGTTCCGTTCTTGATCATGCAGTTAGCCCTTCGCGTCCTAGCGTCTCGATTATCTCCCGGCGCAATACCTTGCCGGTGGGAGTCGTGGGGAGCTCGTCGCGGAACACTACTCGGTCCGGAGTCCGCGACCCGCGCAAGCTTTTTCGGACATGCTCGCGCAACTCCTCCGGATCGGGGCTGGCGCCGGGCTTGGGTACCACCACCGCGACGATCGCCTGACCCCACTGTGGGTCCTCGACGCCGACCACGGCGACATCGCGCACGTGTGGGTGCTCGACCAACACCTCTTCCAGCTCGGCCGGGGCGATGTTCTCCCCGCCGCGGATGATGGTGTCGTCGCTGCGCCCGCCGATGAACAGATAGCCGTCCTCGTCGAGCATGGCGATGTCACGGGTGGGGAACCAGCCCTCGTCGTCGAGCACCGAGCCGATGCCGGTGTAGCGGCCGGACACCTGCTCGCCCCGCACGAACAGCTCGCCGGTCTCGCCGGGACCCAGCACGTTGCCGTCGGAGTCCCGGATCTGCACCTCGACGCCCCCGACGGGCCGGCCCACCGAGCCCAGTCGCCGGGCGGCCGCGGCGTCGGACGCCGCCTGCGCCGCGCGGTGGTCGTCGGGGGTGAGCACGGCGATGGTGGAGCTGGTCTCGGTCAGCCCGTAGGCGTTGACGAAGCCCACCGCGGGTAGCAGTTCGAGGGCGCGGCGCACCAGCGGCATGCCCACCTTCGAGCCGCCGTAGGCGAGGTTGCGCAGCGAGGGCAACTGCCGGAACTCGTCGTCGCCGCTTTCCAGCGCGGTGACGATGCGGTCGAGCATCGTGGGCACCACGGTCACGGTGGTCACGTTCTCCGCCTTGATCAGGCGCACCCATTCCCGGGCGTCGAAGGTGGGCAGGTAAACCATGGTGCGCCCGGCGTACAGGTTGGACAGCGCGGCGCTGACACCGGCGATGTGGTACGGCGGCACGCAGATCAGAGCGGCGTCGGTGTCGTCGGCCGAGCCGAATTCAACGGTGCCGGTGACGTAACTCGTCAGGTTGTTGTGGGAGAGCTCGACGGCCTTGGGCTGCGACGTGGTGCCCGACGTGAACAGCACGATCGCCACGGAGTCGGGGTCGGCGAACGCCGGTTCGAAGTCGGGCGGCTGCCCGTCGCGAGCGGCGGCGAGGAAGTCGTCGGAGGTCATCGACCGCTCGGCCGCGCCGCCGACCATGTCGCGGTAGCGGGCATCGACGATCACCAGCGGGTCGGGCAACCGCTCGATCAATCCCCCGATGCCCTCGGCGGACAGGCGGTAGTTGAGCGGCGTGAAGGGCACTCCGGCGCGCGCCGCCGCGAAGGTCAGCACCGGGAGCAACGCGCCGCCGGTGCCCACGTAGGCCACGTGCTTGGCGTTCGATGCGGCGATCACCGCGGCGCCGCCGTCGGCGAAGTCGCTGAGCTGCTGCGTCGTCAGCCGCAGCTCCCCCGAGACGAGGGCGACGCGCTCGGGGTTGCTCGACGCGGCCATCTCGAGCAGCAACGAAATACTCACGCTGGGGCCTTCTCCGGTATCACGACGTTACAAAGCTGGCCAAAAGTGTCATGCTCGACTGTAGTTTAGATCACGCCCGGCGGCCGTTGCCCAGCGCCTTCGCCGCGTCGCGTGCCGCACGCGAACCGCGTCACGTTTATCCGCCGCGCGCACCCGGCTAACCGACGCCGATGAACATGACCCGGCTGCGCGCGGGCCTGCCCGGCGCCATGCTCGCCGAGTTCTTCGGGACCTTCGTGCTGCTGCTGCTTGGCCTGGGGACCTGCGCCGTCAACGTGGTGGGGCTGCCCGGCTCGGGCCGGCAGTCGGTGCCCTTCGGCCCCGACAACTGGTTGATCAACGTGTTCGGGTGGGCGTTCGCGGTGATGCTGGCCGCCTACGTGTCCGGCGGCATCAGCGGCGCGCACTTCAACCCGGCGGTCACCCTGGCCTTCGCGGTGGCGCGAAAGTTCAGCTGGCGCAACGTCATCCCGTACTGGGTGGCGCAGTTCGCGGGTGCGTTCTGCGCGGCGGCGGCGGTCTATGCGGTGTACCGCGCCGCGATCGAAGCCCACGACGCGGGCGCCAACCGGGCGGACGCGATGGACACCTACGGCATCTTCGCGACCTCGCCCGCCCCGTATTTCCACGGCGGCTACCTCGGCCCCGTCGTCGACCAGCTCGTCGGCACGGCGATCCTCATCGTGCTGATCGCCGCGTTGATCGACAATCGCAACCAGGCGCCGTCGGGCAACCTCGCGCCGCTGCTGATCGGTTTCGTGATCGCCGTGATCGGCTGCTCGTACGGCACCAACGCCGGCTATGCGCTCAACCCGGCGCGCGAACTCGGCCCGCGGCTGTTCGCGTGGCTGGCGGGCTGGGGGAAGCTGGCCTTCCCCGGCAACTACGGGCAGACCACCAACTACTGGTGGATTCCGGTGTTCGTGCCGCTGCTTGGCGCCGTAGTCGGAATCGTCTTGTACGACTTCTTCATTGGCGACGTGCTCGAAGCGCGCGCGGCGCTGCTGCTGACGCCGGAGCCGGGGCTGGCGCCGCTACCGACCACCGACGCCGCCTCAATGGTCGCCGGCCCCGTCACCGTCGAGGACAGCGCGGACGGCGCCGAGGACGAGCGGGCGGCGTGACTTAGGTTCCCGTCCACTGCGGGGCGCGCTTCTCGGCGAACGCGATCGCGCCCTCCTTGGCGTCGTTGGAGGAGAACACCGGCGTCAAGATCTTGTTCTGCTCGGCGAACATGGTGTCGGGGCTCCAGCCCCGCGACTCGACGATGATGCGCTTGGTGGCCGCGACCGCCAGCGGGCCGTTCGCGGCGATCTTGTCGGCCAGCGCGATGGCCGCGTCCAGCGCCCCGCCCGCCTCCGCCAGGACGTTGACCATCCCCAGCGCGTGCGCGCGCTCGGCGCTGAGGTTCTCGCCGGTCAAGGCCAGCTCCATGGCGATGGCCGACGGGATGCGCTGTGGCAGCCGCAGCAGTCCGCCGCCGCCGGCGACCAGGCCGCGCTTGACCTCGGGGATGCCGAAGGCCGAATCCTTCGACGCCACGATCAGGTCGGTGGCCAGGGCCAGCTCGGTGCCCCCGGCCAGGGCATAACCCTCGATGGCGGCAATCAGCGGCTTGTCCGGCGGGCGCTCGGTGAACCCCATGCCGCGGCCGGCGACGATGGGCAGCTCGCCCCGTGCGAACGCCTTCAGATCCATGCCCGCGCAGAAGGAGCCCCCCGCCCCGGTCAGGATGCCCACCGACAAGCCGGGGTCGCCGTCGAGCCGGTCGACCGCCTCGGCGAGGCCGTTGGCGACCGCGGCGTTGACCGCGTTCTTGGCCTTCGGCCGGTTGATGGTGATGATCAGGATCCGGTCACGCTGCTCGAGGAGGACCTCGGGCTCGCCTGCTTCTTCGCTCCCAGTGCTCACGATGCCGCACAGCTCCTTCGGGTGTCGGTGGCTGCTGCGATGGTAGCCGGCCGCCGACCAGGCCCGGAAACGGCATTGACGGGACGCGAGATCGCGCTTACCGCGCGCGGGGTCACGCCGTTCGTCAGGCCGGGGCCATCGCCGCCTCGACGACCGTCAGCTCCTCCGAAAGGCCTGCACTGCGCCGGATTTCGATGAAATCGGCGACCATGGCCTCGGTCACCTCGTGCGGATCCTTGAGGGTGGCGCCGTCGGAAAGCACCGAGATGTTGATCTGGTCGACGTAGCTCCACACCGTGATGTTCAGGCCACTGCCCGCCGTCAGGGGGCCGACCGAATAGATCTCCGTGACCAACGCCCCGCCCACCCGGCCGCGCTCCCGGGGCCCCGGCACGTTGGAGATGTTGAGGTTGAGGACCTTGTTGTGCCCGTCACGCCCGGACGCCCACCGGAAGAAGGCCCGCGTCGGCGCCGGCGGCATGTAGGACGCCCACCGGCTGACCAGTTCCGGGCCCATCAGCTGGTTGCTTTCCTTGGCGGCGATGGCGTTCTCGTGGCTGCACCGCACCCGCTCCAGCGGGTCGTCGGCGTTGGTCGGCAGGCCCACCAGCACGCCGGTGAAGCGGTTGCCCGAGATGCGTTCGGGGGAGAAGTCGAAGCTCATCGGCACCGACGCGAGCAGCGGTTGCGCCTGGCCGTCGTAGCGCAGCTGCAACGTGCGCAGCGCACCCGCCGACATGGCGAGCACCATGTCGTTGATGGTGGCGCCGAGCTGCTTTCCGGTCTCCTTGACGTCGGCCAGCGCCAGCGTGGCGGTCGCGAACCGCCGGTCCGGGGTGATCTTGTGGTTCATGAACGTCGGCGGCGGCTCGAACGGGCGGGTCAGCTCCGGGGACAGCTTGCGGGAGCTGCGGCGCACCCGCCCCAGACCCTGCGCCGTGTAGCGGATCGTGTGCGGGATGCGCCCGATGTGGCGGACGTGGTCGACGAAGGCCGACGTCATGAGCTGGCGGGTGGAAGGGGCCGGGTCCGACACGTAGGGCCCGCCCTCCGGGCCGGGCTGCAGGTCCATGCCGCGGGCCATCAGGTTGGCCGAGGCCACACCGTCGGCGAGGGCGTGGTGGATCTTGCCGACGACCGCGATCCGGTTGTTGGCCAGCCCTTCGACGAAGTACATCTCCCACAGCGGGCGGCTGCGGTCCAGCGGCGAGCTGGCGATCTGCCCGATGGCCTCGTCGAGTTCGCGGCGACCGCCCGGCGCGGGCAGCTGCCAGGGCCGGATGTGGTAGTCGAGGTCGACGTCGCAATGCTCCCGCCACATCGGGTGGTGCAGGCCGTAGGGCACCTCGACCAGCTGGTAGCAGAACGGTTCGAGCTTGTTCAGCCGGCCGCCGATGACCTGCCGGAAGGCGTCGATCCCGAAGCCCTGCCGGTCGGCGTCGAGCTCGATGACGGCGACCTTGATGGTGTGCATGTGCACGTTCGGCGTCTCGCTGTACAGCAGCACCGAATCCCAGCCGCTCAGCCGCTTCACCGCGGCCGCCCCTTGCCCATAGAAGGGACCATACTCAGCGGCGACTGCTCAGATGACCTCTTTGGCGCCGATCTGCATCTTGGTCCGGTAAACCTGGTTGAGGAACAGCGAGGTGGCGTGCGCCGCCGCTCCCGCCCGCTCGCCGTCGAGCAGGTCGTACCCGTGGCCCGCGCCGGGCAACTCCAGATACCCCACCATCGAATGCGACACCGCCCGCAGCCGGTCGACGAAGCTGCGCGCCTGCGCGACGGGGATGACGGTGTCCTTGCTGCCGTGAATCACCAGGAAGGGCGGCGCGTTGCGGTGCACCCGCGCGATCGGCGACGCGTCGCGGAAGATCTCGGGGTGCCGGCGGATCGACTTGCGGACCACCACGTGCTCGAGGAACTCGACGAAGCGGGCCCGCTCGGGGGTGGAGCGGTCCTCCCAGTCGTAGCGTCCATAGATGCCGACGACGGCGTCCACCGACGTGTCGGCGCCCTCCGGCAGCTTCGCCTGGTACTGCTCGTCGTCGGGGGTCAACCCGGCCAGCGCGGCCAGGTGCCCGCCCGCCGAACATCCGGCGACGGCAACGAAATTACGGTCGCCCCCGAACTTGTCGACGTTGGCGCGCGCCCAGGCGATCGCCGTCTTGGCGTCGATGATGTGGCGCGGCCACCGGTGGTGCGGTGCGACGCGGTAGTCGACCGCCAGGCAGACCCAACCCAGCTCGGCCAGGCGCGACATCAGCGCGGAACCCTGCCCCATGCACCTGCCATGCACCCACGCGCCACCCGGCAGGAAGATCAGCACGGGCGCGGGCTGAGCCGGCAGGTCCCGCCGGCGCCACACGTCGAGCACCTGCGCCGGGTGGTCGCCGTAGTGGACCGCCCGGCGGTACAGGTAGCGGCGCTGCCGCACCGCGTCCCAGATCGGCGGCGTCTTGACCGCGACGGGCCAGTCGAGTTCGAGGTCGGCGGCCGACACCACGCCCCGCAGGGCCGCGACGGAGACGTCGTGGGTGCTTTCGCGGTCGCGGCGCCGCGTTTCCCCGATGCCCGGCGTGCGCCGGTCGCGCGCCAGCGCCGACAGCAGGTCGGGTGCGTGCCGCGCGCCCCATATGCTCATGGCGGTGAGGCCGCCCAGCGGCTCGAGGTGTTTTCCGACGACCGGCAGCGAAGCGCCCGCGACGCTCAAGGCCAGCGCGTAGTCGGCGGGACGCGCCCGCAGCAACCATTTCGCGCACGATGTCATAGTCGGCCTCCTTGCCGTCGTGTTAGGCGAGCGTACCCCCGGTCCGAGAGGCGAAACGGACGTTTGCGCCGTTGTTCCTCGAAACTTTCAGACGCTGCCCACCAGACCGTTGCTGAGCAGCGCAAATCCGCGTTATGAGACCGTCGTTCTTGTTTGCTGAGCGGATTCGCTCGCGGGATCGTTGCGGGCCGCCCTGCGCGGCGTGCTGGTCAGGCCGCGAGGCACGCGATCACGCGGCCGCCGATGAGGCTGATGCCGGCCAGGGTCAACCCGACCTGGGCGGCCAGTGTCGCGGCGCTGTCGACGCCGACCGAGGCCCAGCGAAACCACGGCCCGACCTCGTCCGCGGACTCCAATCGGACCCAGCGCGAGCAGATCCCGATCGACTCGGCGTCGAACTCGGCGACGCAGCGCCCACCCCGAGCCAGCAGTTCGACCGCGCGCCCCAGGATGCGGGCGGGGTCGCCGCCGAGGCCGACGTTGCCGTCCACCAGCAGGACCGTCTGCCAGAAGCCCATCGCGGGCAGCGGGTCGAAGACGTCGCTCAGCAGCACCGGCGCGCCACCACGACCGGCCAGCGCAATCGCGGTCGCCGACCGATCGATGCCCAGCGCGGGTATGCCGCGCCTGATCAGCCGAGCCACTAAACGCCCTGGCCCGCAACCTAATTCGATCGTCGGCCCGGTGCACATCTGAGTGACGGCTTCGTCGAACGCTTCGTCGGAGGCGTCGCCAGATCTGTCATCGGATCGGTCGTCGGCGCTGCGGGCGAATTCCGGATCCGGACATCGCACCCCCAGCCAGCGGTGCACGGGCAGCGGCCGCGTCGAGCCGTCCTCGTGCCGGATCCAACATCGCTGACCGCCGAGCGCCCGATCGTAGAGATGACCCAGCATGTTCCGCCCTTCGCCACCCAGGCCGATCGGACGGCCCACAGGCGCTAGGGACGGCTGCGGCGACAAACCGGCGAACGCAGGCTGACCGGAACCGAATTCGCCAGCCACTTGCTTCGATACCCCGATCGACTCCCCGTTAACCCACGCCGCCGCTGACGCGTCCCCTGACCCGCAGGCGAATGGTTCCGTCGTCGTCGGCGCGGACGGCGTAGGCGGTGACAGCCGGCCCGTCGTTGGCGACCGCGCAGCCGGTGGCCAGGTCGTAGACGTAGCTGTGCAGCGGGCAGATGACGACCCGGCCGTCGGCGAGGCCGTCCGCGAGCGGCCCGCCGCGGTGTGGGCAGACGGCGTCCAGCGCCCGCAGCGTACCGTCGCGAAGCCGAAAGACCGCCACCTGGCGGTCCTCGACCGCGAACGCGCGGGCCTCGCCCAGCGGGATCTCGTCGACCGGACCGAGCGCGATCTCGGTCATCGGACCGGCACCTGGGGCAACGGGATCAGCGGCAGCGACGGGCGGAACTGGTTGGGCTCGGCGGCCTTTCGGCTCTCGGCCCACGGGTCGCGGTAGGAGTCGATCGACTTCTGCATGCGCGCGTCGAGTTTGGGACCGATGCCGTCGCTGTCGTCGACCACGATCGCCTGGATCCGCTCGATCCCCACCCGAGGCACGAAGTCGTAGGTGCGCTCCAGCCAGTTGGCGTTCTCCCGGTAGTACTGCAGGAACCGGCCCGTCAGCGCGATCACCTCCTCGGGCGTGGCGACCGTGGCGAGCAGGTCACCCTTGCGCACGTGCGCGCCCGCCGCGCCGCCGACGTAGAGCTGCCACTGCCCGCCCTCGATCGCGACGACGCCGACGTCCTTGCACAGCGCCTCCGCGCAATTGCGCGGGCACCCCGTCACCGCCAGCTTCATCTTGCCCGGGCTGGGGATGCCCTGAAAGCGCTCCTCGATGGCGATGCCCAGGGCGGTGGAGTCGCCGACGCCGAAGCGGCAGAAGTCGCTGCCCACACAGGTTTTCACGGTGCGAAAGCTCTTGCCGTAGGCGTAGCCCGACGGCATCCCCAGATCGGCCCACACCGACGGCAGGTCCTCCTTGCGCACGCCGAGCAGGTCGATGCGTTGGCCGCCGGTGAGCTTGATCATGGGGATCGCGTACTTGTCGGCGACATCGGCGATGGTGCGCAGTTGGTGGGCGTTGGTGACGCCGCCCTTGAGCTGCGGCACCACCGAGAAGGTGCCGTCGCGTTGAATGTTGGCGTGCACGCGGTCGTTGATGAACCGGCCGTCGCGCTCGTCGACGAATTCGTCGCCCCACATCATGTGCAGCAGCGAGGCGAGCGCCATCTTGGACCCGGCGTCTTCGCGCCCCTCTGGGGCCAGCGCCGCGAAAACCGATGATACCGAGTGCAATTCGAGCTCCCGGATCTTGTTCATCAGCTCGGGTTTCTCGTAGGGCAGGCTCGGCACGTACCACGTCGACCCGGCGTCCTGCGACACGGCGCCGTCGGCGGCCCACTCGACGACCTGGGCCACCAGCCCCTTGCAGGATCCGCAGCCCTTGCCGGCGCGGGTCGCCGACATCACCCCCTGGACCGAGGTCTGGCCGCCCTTGACGCAGCCGACGATGGTGGCCTTGCTGACGCCGTTGCAGTTGCACACCTGCGCGTCGTCGGCCAATTCGGCGGCGCCCGTGGGCGCGTCCGGCGCGCCACCGATGTCGAACATCAGCGACACCCGCTCGGGCGGCAGCGGAAGCCCGCGGTCGAACGCCTGCATCAGGAAGGCGACCTTGCTGACGTCGCCGACCAGCGTCGCCCCGACCAGCTTGTCGTCGCGCACCACCACGGTCTTGTACACGCCCCGCTTGGGCTCGGAGAACTGCACGAACTCGTCGTCGTCCCGCTCGGGGCACTTGAGCCCCATCGCCGCCACGTCCACCCCGGCGACCTTGAGCTTGGTCGCGGTGCGCGAACCATGGTATGCGGCACGGGGATTGGCGCCCGTGAGGTGATCGGCCAGCACGGTCGCCTGCTCCCACAGGGGTGCGACCAGACCGTAGACCTGGCCGCGGTGCTGCGCGCACTCCCCGACCACGTAGATGTCGTCGTCGTCGACGGAGCGCATGTGGTCGTCGACCACGATCGCTCGCTCCACGGTGAGGCCGGCGCGCACCGCGAGCCCGACGTTGGGCCGGATACCGGCCGCCATCACCACCATGTCGCACGGCAGCACGCTGCCGTCGGCGAATTCGATCCCCGACGGGCGGCCGCCCTCGGTGAGCAACCGGGTGGTCCTCTTGCCGGTGTGCACCTCGATGCCCAGCTGCTCGACCAAGCGGCGCAGGATGGCGCTGCCCTGGTCGTCGAGCTGGGCGTTCATCAACGAGGGGCCGCCCTGGACGACGCCCGCCCGCAGGCCCCGGCTCTGCAAACCCCGCGCGGCCTCCAGCCCCAGCAGGCCACCACCGATGACCAGAACCCGCGAACCGGGCTGGGCCTCGGCGAACTCGATCATCGCCTGGCAGTCGTCGAGCGTGCGGAACCCGAACACCCCCGCGGCCAGGGTCCTGTCGTCGCGCCAGATGCCGTCGACCGGCGGGAAGAACGACCGGCTTCCCGTCGCCAGCACCAGCTTGTCGTACCGCAACGAGGTGCCGTCGTCGGCGTGGACCAGATGCGCGAACGGGTCGATGCGCACCACGCGCACGCCGGGCCGCAGGTCGATCTGGTTGTCGGCGTACCAGTCCAGGGGGTTGAGGTAGATCTCGCCGGCGTCGTCGGACCCGGCGAGCACGTTGGACAACAGGATCCGGTTGTAGTTGCCGTACGGCTCGTCGCCGAACACCGTGATGGCGAACCGTTCACCGCCGCGGGCCAGGATCTCCTCGAGGGCCCGCGCGCCCGCCATGCCGTTGCCGACCACCACCAGCCGGGTCGGGGCGGCCGTCCCCTGGCCGTTGGTCGCGGGCGATTCGGTCGTGATCGTCATCGTCTCCCCCTCCTGCGCCTAGACCTCGACCAGGCCGATGTCGATGAACACGGTGCCGCTCAAGCCGTCCGGTGCGGCGACGAACACCTCGATGACGGTGTCGGCGAGCAAGTCTTCGACAACCCGAAGCGGCACGTGCACGGCGTCTTTGGCGCCCATCGGGAAATAGCGCATCGGCGCGCCGTCGCGCAGCACGACGACGGTGACCAACTCTTCGGAGCTGTTGCCGCCGCGGAAGTACACCGGCTGCGCGATGGCGCCGGCCGGCACCACGTAGCGCAGGGAGGCGTCCAGTGGGGCCGGCGAATCGTAGCCCTTCCCGTGAAAGGTGAAAGCTCCCTGCAGGAACCGTGGCGTGCTGTCGTCACCCATGCGTGGGTTCTCCCTTCGTGAAACTGTCGGCGCGGCTTACCGATACCGCGCATACCTTGAACGACGGCATCCGCGAATGCGGATCCAGCGCCGGATCGGTCAACCGGTTGACGCAACCCGCACCGCCCCAGTGAAACGGCGCGAACACCGTGTCCGGCCGCATCCCGCTGTCGATCCGAACCGTCATCACCACCTCACCGCGGCGGGTTCGCAACCGGACCTTGTCGCCGTCGGTGACGGCGACGCGTTGCGCCAGGGTGGGGTGCAGCTCGGCCACCGGTTCGGCGGCGCCGTCGGCCAGCTGCGTGACCCGGCGCGTCTGCGTGCCGGACTGGTACTGCCGCAGCAACCGACCGGTGGTGAGGTAGTAGGGGTATTCGTCGTCCGGTACCTCGGCGGTGGTCCGCTGCTCCACGGCGTGGAAGTGCGCCCGCCGGTCGGGGGTGGGGAAATCCTCGACGAAAAGGCGCGGCGTGTCCGGATAGAGCGGCGACGGGCAGGGCCAGAACACGCCGTCGTTGGCCGCGATGCGGTCGTAGGTGATGCCCCGGTAGTCGGCCTTGCCGCCCTGGCTGGCCCGGGTGAGTTCTTCGAAGACTTCCTGCGGCTCGGCCGAGAACCCTTGCACACCCAGCCTTTTGGCCAGGTCGGCCATGACGTCGAGGTCACTGCGGACCTCCTCGGGTGGCTTGACCGCCGCCCGGCGCAGCACCACCCGGCCCTCCAGGTTGGTCATGGTGCCCGATTCCTCGGCCCATTGGGTGGTGGGCAGGACGACGTCGGCCAGGGCGGCGGTCTCGGACAAGAAGATGTCGGACACGAGCAGGAAGTCGAGCTCGCCGAGCTTGTCGGCGACGTGCAGCGAGTTCGGCGCCGACACCACGACGTTGGACGCCATCACCCACAGGGCGCGCAGGCCGCCGGAACTGCCGATGGCGCTGAGCATCTCGTAGGCGGACTGCCCGGACGTGGGCAGCTCGGCGGGATCGACACCCCAGACGCCGGCGACGTGGGCGCGCGCGACCGGGTCGTCCAGTTTGCGGTAACCAGGTAGCTGGTCGCATTTCTGCCCGTGCTCGCGGCCGCCCTGCCCGTTGCCCTGGCCGGTGACGGTGGCGAAGCCGCTGTAGGGCCGACCCGGAAGGCCCAGTGCCAGAGCGAGATTGATGAAGGCCTGCGCCGTGTCGGTGCCCGAGCTGTGCTGCTCGGCGCCGCGCGCGGTCAGGATCATCGCGCGGTCGGCGCGGGCCAGCAGTCGGGTCGCCTCGATGATGTCGGGTTCGGGCACGCCGGTGATCCGCTCGACGCGGTCCGGCCAGTAGAGCCGCACGGCCCGGCGCACCGCCTCGAATCCCGAGGTGCGCGCGGCGATGTAGTCGTCGTCGAGCAGCCCCTCCCGGGCGGCGACGTTGAGCATCCCGTTGGCCAGCGCCAGGTCGGTGCCGGGCGCGGGGCGCAGGTGCAGGTGCGCCCGGGCGGCGGTGGCGGTGCGTCGAGGGTCCACGACGATGTGCTTGGCGCCGCGCTCGCGGCCCTGGTCGAAGTACTGCATGGCCGGCGGCAAGGTGTCGGCCGGGTTGCTGCCCACCAGCAGCACGGCGTCGGCGTGGGCGATGTCGGACAGCGGGAACGGCAACCCGCGGTCGATGCCGAACGAGCGATTGCTGGCCGCCGCAGCCGACGACATGCAGAATCGGCCGTTGTAGTCGATCGCACTGGTGCGCAGGGCGACCCGCGCGAATTTGCCGAATTGGTAAGCCTTCTCGTTGGTCAAGCCGCCGCCACCGAAGCAGCCGACGGCATCGCGGCCGTGGTCGGCCTGGATCCGCGCGAAGGCGGCCACCACGCGTTCGAGCGCCTCGTTCCAGCTCGCCGGGCGCAGCGGCCCGCCGCGCTCGTCGCGGACCAGCGGGCCGGTCAGCCGTTCCGGATGCCCGAGCAGGTCGGCCGCCGTCCAGCCTTTCGCGCACAGCCCGCCGCGGTTGGTGGGAAAGTCGTCCTGGGGTGCCAGCTCGACCGTTCCACTCGATGCGTCAAGCGTGATGCCGCACTGCAGTGCGCAGTACGGGCAGTGGGTTTTTGTCGGCGCCGGCGCCATCGGCGATCACCGCTTAACGCAAGAGCCGGCTCGCATTCGGCCGCCCCCGCTGACTGAACCTCCCATGTCGCCTCCCGATCGGCCCTTCACTGCCCGAAGCTACGGGGGCAGTGTTGCGGTGGCATTTCCGGCGATTGTCCGGCCGACTACCGCAGCCTCACCGTTCGCGCGTGCCCGAAATGAGCTGAGAGCGCGGTCCTTACGCGGCACCGAACAAAAACTCGGCCAGCAGGCGATTCACCGCGTCGGCGTCCTCGAGCGCGGCCAGGTGACCGACGCGGTCCAGGACTGTGAAGGAGGCGCCGGGGATCGCGTCGGCCATCGCGTGGGTTTCGCGGACCGGGAAGGTGGCGTCCTCGGCGCCGGCGACCACGAGCACCGGCGTGGTGATGCGGCGCAGCAGGGCGTGTTGGTCGGGGCGGGCGGGCACCACGCTGCGGACCGCCCAGCCCGCCGAACTGACGTCGACCGCTTCCACGGCCGCGCGGACCGCCGCAACCACGTCCGGGCGGGTGCGCAGCGAGGTGGAGCCGAGGAAGGCGTGCAACGCCGACCGCGTCAGCGGCGGCCGGAGGCCGCCGAGAGCCTTCGCGGCGCGCAGCAGCGCCAGGTACCTCACCTTTTGCACCAGACCGGCTTTCGACGCCGTGCAGTTCATCAGGACGGCGCGCCCCACCCGATCGGGATAAAGGGCCGCGAACGTGGCGCCGATCATCCCGCCCCAGGAGTTGCCCACGAAGTGGGCAGTCGGCAGACCCAGCCCGTCGAGCAGGTCGACGACGCAGCGCGCGCAGTCGGTGAAGGTGAACATGGCTCGCAGCGGCTCACTGGCCCCCTGACCGGGCGGGTCGATGAGCACCAGGCGGTTGCTCGCGGCGAAGCGAGCGGCCTGCCCGGACCACAAGTCGCCGGTCATGAGCAGGCTCGGCCACATCAGGACGGCGGGGCCGGTCCCCGCACTGACCTGGACCTGGATCCGGCCCAGCACTGTGTCGACGGATCTCGACTGCAGCCGTAGCTCTGCGGTCATTGCGCCTCCTCGCGGTCTGGTTGAGATGACGGCCGGTGCGGGTCTCGGGTTCGGTCCGGGCCGCGGTCGCAATATCACTGATAGCAGGTCGGTCGCGGTGGGCGTCGGTGATACTGGGCCGGTGCCGAACAACGATGTTCACCCCGACCTGCAGCGAATCGCCCGCATCGCCCCGCGACGCCTCGTCGGGCCACGGACGCTGCCGATCATCCGGGCGCTGTTGCCGCTACGCGGCCGCCTCGGCAAACCGGTGGGCGGGGCGGAATCGATCACCCTGGGCTCGGGCGTCGGTGTCCGGCTGTTCCGGCCGGCGCGCACGCCGCAACCGACCGCCGCCCTGTTGTGGATGCACGGCGGCGGCTACGTGATCGGCAACGCCGCGCAGGACGACCGGCTGTGCAGCGGGTTCTCCCGCCGCCTCGGCATCACCGTCGCCTCGGTGGACTACCGGTTGGCGCCGGAACACCCGTACCCCGCGCCGTTGGAGGACTGTTACGCCGCGCTGCTGTGGCTTTCCGGCCTGCCGTCGGTGGACCGCTACCGGGTCGCGATCGGCGGCGCCAGCGCCGGGGGCGGCCTGGCCGCCGCCCTGGCCCTGTTGGCCCGTGACCGCGCCGAGGTGGCGCCGGCGTTCCAGCTGCTGGCCTACCCCATGCTCGACGACCGCAGCTCCGGTGGCCCGCCGAGCCCCAAGTTCCGCTTGTGGGACGGCCGCAGCAACGAGTTCGGCTGGGCGGCCTACCTGGGCGCTGCGGACCCGCGCATCGCCGTGCCCGGCCGGCGCGACGACCTCGGGGGGTTGCCGCCGGCCTGGATCGGCGTCGGCACGCACGATCTGTTCCACGCCGAGGACCTGCGGTACGCGCAGCGGTTGACGGCGGCCGGGGTGCCATGCCGCGTCGAGGAGGTGCCGGGCGCCTTCCACGGGTTCGACTTGGTGGCGCCGAAAGCCCAGGTGTCGCAGCGGTTCTTCGACAGCCAGTGCCAGAGCCTGAGCGCGGCGCTGGCGCCGGCCGGGTGAGCCGTCAGATCGCGAAGTAGACCAGCTCGCCGTTGACGATGGTGGCCGTCACCATGCCGGCGTCGAGTTCGGCCAGCGCAATCGCCGGCGGCTCGCGCAGCACGCACAGGTCCCCGGGCTGTCCCGCCGCGATCGTGCGCACCTGACCCGGGTGGTCGGCCCGGCCCAAGAACATCGTCAGGGCCGTGCGCGCCGTGACGCATTCGCGCGGGTTGAGGACGGCGCCGCTGGCCGTGGTGCGGTACACCGCGGCGCGCATCGCGGTCCAGGGATCGCCGTGCCCGAAGGGCATGTCGGTGGACAGGGCCACCGGCACCGCCGCGTCGCGCAGCGACGCGACCCGCCACAGCTGGTCGTGCTCGGCGGCGGGCACGTCGCAGAGGTACTGGTCACCGCGCTCGGCGACGAAGTTGGGCTGGGTGACCACCGTGACGCCGAGGTCGGCGAGGTCGGCCAGGTTGTCGTCGGGGACGACGGCGGCGTGCTCGATCCGGTCCCGCGGGTGGCTGCCGGCCGCGCCGAGCGCCGCGATGGTCACCACCAGCTGCGCCGCGGTCACGCAGTGCACCGCCACCGGAAAGCCGCTGCGGTGCCGGTCGGCGATCCAGCCGATCAACTCGTCGAGGTCCAGACGGTCGTCGTGCAGGATCTTCTTGCCGGGCGACAAGAAGCTGATCCGCGGGCGGAACTCGCCGTGCCGGTGCGCCGCCCGCAGGGATTCGACGTCGTCGGTGTCCAGGTCGGGCGTGGCGTCGGTGACCCCGGTGACGCCGGTGGCGGTGATGCGGCGGCTCAGTTCCGCCAGGTCGGTCTCCCGCCGCTGCACGGCGAGCGACCAGCCGCGGTCGGCGCTGCGCAGCCGGCCGTCGGGGTGTTCGGCCAGCCCGATGCGCCCCAGGGCCTCGGAGTTGAGGATCCACAGCGCGCCGCTGCGGTGCTGGATGCGAACCGGGATCTTCGACACCATGGCGTCCAGCGCCGCGCGGTTCAGCTCCCCGGCGACCGACTCGTGGTAGCCGACCGCGCGGACCCACCCGTCGGGCCCCGGCGTCGCGTTCCCCAGCAGTTGCGCCAGCTCCGCGGCGGTGCTCACCCCCGGCGGCCCGACCACGAACGAATTCAGCGCCGACGCCGCCGAGCGCAGATGCACGTGGTGGTCGTGCAGGCCGGGCAGCACCGTTCCGCCGCCGGCGTGCAGCACGCCCTCGCCGGGCCGGGCCCGCAGGTCGTCACCCACCTCGTCGATCCGCTCGCCGACCCTGATGTCGGTGATGGTTCCGTCCAGGAGGGCGGCGCGTTGAATCAACATGACAGGCAACGCCGTTGGGCGACGAGGTGGCGCACCTCGGCGTTGTCGGCACCCAGCGCGGGCGCGGGCACCGACGGTGGCGGCGGGTGTGGTGGGGGCGCCGGCAGGCCCGGGGCTGGGCGCTCGATCGGCAGCCGGGCGTAGGTCGCGGCGACGCCGGCCATCGACAGGCGGATCGACTCGCCGCCGCCGCGGGCCAGCGAGTCGGCCACCGCGCGGGCCGCCTCCAATCCGGTCAGCGGGTCGGCAATGGCGTCGCCGCAGAACACCGGCGCGGCGTTGCCGGGCGGCCCGGCGGCACCGACGAGGCCCCCGCCGACGGCGGCGTCGTCACCGAACGCCGGTCGCGCTCCGTCATAACCGGTGACCTGCAACCAGATTCGGCCCGGGCGCCCCGCAAGGTGCTCCGCCGACAGGCGGCGGCGCGCCAGCGCGGCGGGCCGGGAGCCCTCGATCACGATGTCGGCGACGCTCAGCAGCTCCCGCAGTTCGTCGGCATCGTTGTCGAAATCCAGGCAATACGAGAGCTTTTCGCCGTTCATCCAGTCGAAGAACGCGCCGTTGCCGCCGCGGGTGCCGTCGGGGCGTCGCCGGCTCTCCACCTTGACGACGGTGGCCCCGGCCCGCGCCAGGACCTGCCCGCACAGCGGGCCCGCCCACATCGACGACAGGTCGGCGACCAGCAACCCCTCGGCCGTGCGCGGCGGCGCCCGGGGGGCGTCGCGCCCGACGCGGCAGGCCGCCGCGCCGCCGGCCCCGGCCTCGCCAAGCACCGCCGCCGGCAGGTCGAGCAGCGCGGCCCGCTCACCGATCGTGTCGGTGAATCGTGTTGCGGCCCAGCGTTTTAACGCGGGCCAGGGATCGGCGGGCACCCGGTCGGCCTGCAGCAGCGCGGCAACGGCGGCGAGGTCGTCGGGCCGGGACAGGGTCAGCGCCCACCAGCCGTCGCGAGCCGCGAGCAATCGGGT